>JABHFC010000226.1 GCA_018676275.1 Gammaproteobacteria bacterium
CCCTCCGGGCATAAACTCCGTTCTGCATCGGCGAGCAAATTGCGGACCTTATCAACTTTCGTCATCTTCAGTCAGTGCGTTTGAATGACAGTATCGAATAGAAAAATACTTAGTCGGACATTGCTGCCAGTTGATCAGCCTGATACTCGCTGATTAGAGGGTCGATAATCATGTCCAGATTACCCTGTAAAAACTCGTCCAATTTGTACAGGGTCAGGTTTATTCGATGGTCGGAGACGCGACCCTGGGGGAAATTGTAAGTACGAATTCTCTCTGAACGATCACCGGAGCCAACCAGGTTACGTCTGTTTTCTGCCATCTCAGCTGTTTGTTTGTCACGCTCTGAATTCAGTAATTTTGATTGCAGCAAGGACATTGCCCTGGCCCGGTTCTTATGCTGGGATCGTTCATCCTGACATTCGACTACGATACCAGTTGGCAGGTGGGTCAGACGAATAGCAGAATCAGTTTTGTTGACATGCTGACCGCCGGCACCGGAGGCACGAAAAGTATCGACGCGAAGATCTGACGGGTTGATTTCAAACTCGCTCACCTCATCCACCTCTGGCAACACTGCTACTGTACATGCAGAGGTGTGTATACGCCCCTGAGATTCCGTTTCCGGTACACGTTGTACCCGGTGAGCACCAGATTCGAATTTAAGACGTGAATAAGCGCCTTCGCCAATAATACGCATTATGATTTCCTTGTATCCATCAAGATCGCTTTGCGTTGAGCTGAGGATTTCTATTGACCAACGCCGAATTTCAGCATATTTGCTGTACATACGCATAAGGTCACCGGAAAACAGGGCGGCTTCTTCACCACCGGTACCGGCCCGGATCTCAAGAAAAATATTATTATTGTCATTGGGATCTTTGGGTAGTAATAGCTTTTGTAAGTCAATTTCCAAAGAAGCATTCTCTTCCTCGGCTATTTGTAATTCTTCGCTAGCCAGCTCACGCATTTCCTTGTCCGTGTCGTTTTGCATTTCCTGCGCGGCTTTAATGACTGCCTGATTGTCACGATACTTATTGAAACATTCGACTACCGGAGTGACTTCTGCCAGTTCCTTATTAAAATTACGAAAACGGTTTTGATCATTAATCACTTCTGGATCGGATAGCAGAGCGTGCAGCTCCAGCTGACGTTCTCCCAGACTTTCCAGTTTGATTTGCAGACTTTGTTTCATAATAATTTTCAGGTGTAGCAGAAAAACAGGGAAGTGTAACGGATATAGTAGCGAAAGACGGAGTTAACTTTCCTTTTTTTCATCATTCTTGCTTTCAGAAAGATTAAATAATTCCTGTGTTGCCTGGATTAAATCCTGACGACCTTCAGCACTTGCTTCGCGTAATTGAGAACTTGGTGAGTGAATAAGTTTATTGGTAAGACTTCTGGTCACCTGTTGTAGCAATTTCTCCGGGTCCTCTCCCTGTTGAAGCTTTCGAAGGGCGCTTGCAAGTTCGCTGGCCTGAATCGAACTGGCTTGTTCACGCAAAGCGCGGATAGTGGAAACAGCATCGAGGGATTGTAGCCAGTCCATGAAGTGCTGAACCTGTGCCTCAATAATTTCCTCAGCCTGTATGGCTGCCTCTTTCCGGCTGCGCATATTTTCTTCTATTACTTCTTTCAGATCATCAACGGTATAAAGATAAACGTCTTCCAGTTCACCAGCTTCTGCTTCAACATCACGTGGTACCGCAATATCGACGATAAACATCGGTCGATGTTTGCGTTTGATGATGGCAGTTTCAATGGCACCTTTACCAAGTATGGGTAACTGGCTGGCAGTGGAAGATATGACGATATCTGCTTCTTCCAAATGCAATGGGATATCACTGAGTGCAATTGCATAAGCAGAAAACTCACTGGCCAGGTGTTGCGAACGATCTAAAGTACGATTGGCGATGATCATACGGTGCAGCCCGACATTGTGTAGATGCCGTGCAGCTAATTCGATAGTTTCTCCGGCTCCTATTAAGAGAGCAGTTTGTTTGGATAGATCGCCAAAAATTTGTTCGGCCAGACGGACCGCAGCATAAGCGACAGATACAGGATGACTTCCAATGGCCGTGTTGCTGCGTACTTGTTTCGCCACTTTGAACGAATGTTGAAACAATTGGCCCAGTAGTTTGCCCATGTTGCCGCTATTTAGTGCAGCCTGATACGCATTTTTTAATTGACCGAGAACCTGTGGTTCACCCAGAACCATGGAATCCAGCCCGCTGGCAACTCTCATCATATGCTTTACCGCAAACGCATCAGGATGTTTGTACAGGAAAGGCTGTAATTCAGCTTTGCCAAGACCATGAAACTGATAAAACCAGTCTATTGTCTGCTGACGGTCTGCGCCGTTCAGGGAACAATAAATTTCTGTGCGATTACAGGTCGAAAGAATCGCTGCTTCCTCAACGTCGCTCAGATGACCAAGATCGTGTAATGCATCCGTCAGGATATCCGCGTCAAATACGACCTTTTCCCGTATTTCCAGTGGAGCGGTAGTATGATTTAGTCCGAAAGCCAGCAGCGTCATTGATTTTAAAACTATGTGAATTTTGGAAAAGTTACTTGCGGGTGCCAGTATAAACCGCTTAAATATCAAGTTCTTGCTTATTTATCATCTATCGATGAATAACTAATATTCGGAATATTTGGAAAAATTACCCGATTTTCGCCGGATATTTATTTTACCTGACCTGAACAAGGCGGGAAATTTTTGATAAATGGGACTGTCCATATACTTAAATAATCAGTATGGTTTCAATATGAGCACTAATTATCCAATTGAATCAGCATCCTGTAGCCTGACTTCGATGCTTTACCGGCTAGCCCTGGTCACTCTGTTACTGGGTCTGGCTGCATGTAGCAACGTCCCAACCAAAGAAGTAGAGCTGAGTGTTGAGAATGAAGGCCCGGAGCAGGCGACAGAAGAAGATATTGTTCGTATTGAGCCGGTACGTCCTAAAATACCGCTTAGTGAAGAGATCTTATACAAGACACTTGTAGCAGAATTTGCCGGTCAAAGAGATCGCCTGGACATTGCTGTAGAGAATTATCTCGATCTGGCGCGTACGACCAGAGATCCGAAATATGTCGAGCGGGCTACACGTATAGCGATCTATGCTCGAAACACAGAAGCAGCGAGAGAAACAGCTGCCTTGTGGGTTGAACTAGATCCGACGAATCCGGACGCACATCAGGTGTTGGCTGTGATGAGTTTGCGCAACGGGGATATCGAGAAATCGCTGGAACATCTAGAGACCATTCTGGAATATTCCCATGGCAAACTGGATCAGAAGTTGTGGATGATTGCCAATATGCTTGGCCGCGAAAAGGACAAGGCTTTGGTCATGCAGGTAATGGAGAAATTACTTCTCGAACACCAGCAGGATCCCGAAGCATTGTATGCATTTGCCCACGTAGCGGCGCGAATAGGAAATCTGGATCGCGCTGAAGAACTGTTACTGGCGACTTTGGAACTGGCGCCAGATAATGACAATGCAGCAATGAGCTACATTTCTATTTTACAAAAGCAGGGTCGGCTGAATGATGCGCTGAAATGGATAGAGACAATACTTCCTACCCGTGAGGATAATGATTTTAATTTGCGTTCGGCCTACGCAAGATTACTGACAGATGCGAAACGCTTCGATGAAGCGAGGCGTCAGTTTGAAATTTTGGCCGTGCAGGCACCTAATAATAGTGATGTTCTTTTTGCCCTGGGGCTTTTGTACTTACAGTCAAATCGACTGGATGAAGCAAAAAACTATTTCAAACGTCTAGTTGTTCAGGACATTCGTTCGGATGATGCAAATTATTATCTGGGTCGCATAGATGAAGAACATAAAAATTATGAACAGGCAGGTGTCTGGTATCAGAGCGTACAATCCGGAGAAAATTATTTCGACTCACAGATCCGTTACGGTTTAATTCTTGCGAAACAGGGCAACATGGAAGCGGCTCGTGCACATCTGAAAAAAATCCCTACCAGAGGTGAAGGTCAGGCAACTTTGCTGGTGCAGGCGGAAGGTGAATTGTTAACAGAAGAAAAACTCTATGATGAAGCATTGGCTGTATATGACACCGCCATCGAGGGTAAAAAATACAATACAGAATTGCTCTATGCGAGAGCGATGCTGGCAGAGAAAATGTCACGTATTGACCTGATGGAGCAGGACTTACGTCGTATTTTAGTGAAAGAACCTGATAACGTGCAGGCATTGAATGCTTTAGGTTACACACTTGCTGATGAAACTGATCGATATCAGGAAGCCTATGCTTTAGTAAAGCGAGCATTGGAATTAAGTCCTGATGATTTTTATATTCTCGATAGTATGGGTTGGGTTATGTATAGACTTGGCCGCCATGAAGAAGCCATTGCACTTTTACAGAAGGCAATGTCTCTTCGTCAGGATCCGGAGATTGCTGCTCATTTGGGTGAAGTTCTATGGGTGAAAGGTGATAAGGAAGCTGCAAAAAAAGTTTGGGAAACTGCTCTGCAGGCAACACCTGAGGACTCCCGTTTGCTTGATGTAATAAAACGTTTTGACGAATAAGATTTTTAATTGCTTCGCCAGAGGCTAATATTCAGTTTTTCGATTTCTTTCAAAGAGAGTGAAAATATTTTCACCAGCCCCGCAAGTTTGTTCACCAACTCATACCAGTAAATGCCAATAATAACGGATAAAAACCAGTGTATAAAAGTACTTTCAATGATTTGATTTTTTGTGCACTTAGTTTATTGATGCTGATTGGGACTGGCTGTGCAATGCAATCACCTGCTCCAGATATTGATAAAGCACATGTGTGGGAACAAAGTAAACTGGAATTGGAAAAGCTTCGTAGCTGGAAGCTAAAGGCCAGAATCGCGATTCAGCTAGATAAGGAAGGTGGCAGTGCCAGTATGGACTGGAAACAAAGTGAAGATGATTATTTGATAAGAATAATCCCGCCATTTGGTCGTGGTGCATTTGAGTTAAATGGAAATAGTGAAGGTGTGACGATGCGTGGTTCTGACGATCAAATATTTCACGCGAGTAACCCGGAGAAACTTTTGCAGACACACCTGGGTTGGCAGGTACCGGTTTCCGGGTTGATCTACTGGATAAGGGGTTTGCCCGATCCCAAAGTAAATGTAAAAACTATGGTGCTTGATGAGCAGGCTCGTATTCAGCATTTATCGCAGAATAGCTGGGATGTCAGCTACAAAAGTTACATACAATCGGACGGCTTGAATCTGCCAAAGAAGATGTCAATGCAAAATCAGGATTTAAAGGTAAAACTGGTAATAAGGGAGTGGGAGTTTTCTTTATGACCAGCGCCTCATGGCCAGCCCCCGCGAAAATAAATCTTTTTTTGCACGTTCTAGGACGTCGTGATGATGGCTATCATCTACTACAAACAGCATTCCAGTTTCTGGATATTGCTGATGAGCTGGAATTCAGCTTGCGAGATGATGATGTAATAACTCGTCAGGCAAGTTATTCAAATGTCCCGGAGGAAGCGGATCTTGTAGTAAGAGCGGCAATTATGTTACGTGAGTACTCGAACACCTCATTTGGTGTGGACATCGGTATAAATAAGCTCTTACCCATGGGCGGTGGCCTGGGAGGGGGCAGTTCAGATGCGGCGACAACGCTGGTGGCACTAAATAGCATAGCAGGCCTGAATCTTTCCGTCGATAAACTGGCTGAAATAGGCCTTAAACTTGGCGCGGATGTGCCTGTTTTTGTCCATGGTCATGCGGCCTGGGCGGAGGGTGTGGGCGAAAAATTGACACTTATTGAGCCACCTGAGGACTGCTATCTGCTGGTAATGCCGGAATGTCAGGTTGCAACCGCTGAGGTTTTTGCTTCAGATGATTTGACACGTAA
>JABHFC010000227.1 GCA_018676275.1 Gammaproteobacteria bacterium
CTACGTGATTGCTGGCATGGATCCCGTCCGCTCCCGGGGCAAGAACATGGTTTCTCCCTGGGTAGCACATCGATGGCTCCGGGCTATGACGAAACTGATCCAGTTTTTGCTAACCGGGATGAATTGCTTATGAAATACTCGACTTTCAGTACATTGATCGAAGCATTAACCCGACTATCACCTCATAATGTATAGTCGCTTTTAAAAAGGAAATAAACTATGTCTGCCTATGTTTTCAATGCACAGCCCGGAGATATATCCAACACTGTCATCATGCCGGGAGATCCCCTAAGAGCGAAATACATTGCCGAGAATTATCTGGATGATGCCAGACAGATTACCGATGTCCGTAACATGCTCGGCTTCACTGGGACATACGAAAACAAAACTATAACCGTGATTGGTCATGGCATGGGAATTCCTTCAGCTACGATCTATTGCTCTGAACTAATTCTTGAGTATGGTGTGAAAAGAATTATGAGGGTGGGCAGTTGTGGCACGGTAAGCGATAAAGTTAAGTTGCGTGATCTTGTTATAGCCATGGGCGCCTCAACAGATTCCAATGTAAATCGTACTCGTTTCGGTGGTTATGACTTTGCCGCAATCGCAAATTACAATTTGCTGAATAAAGTGGTCAACACGGCTGAAAAACTGAGTGTTAAACATCACGTCGCAAATGTATTCACATCAGATTATTTCTATCCCCCAAAAAACACTGAAATGTGGGAGACGATGGAAAGATACAATGTACCTGTCGTGGAAATGGAGATAGCCGGTATATACGGTACAGCTGCAGAATATGGCGCGGAAGCCATCGCCATGTGCACTGTTAGTGACGAAGTTAAAACCGGTAAGGGACTAACAGTAGAAGAAAGACAGAGCAGTTTTGACGAGATGATAAAAGTTGCCCTCGGCACTGTCGCCATACTCGATTCCTAGCTACTAATAAAATAGGATCATTAGCTCATATACTGGCTTGATATACCTGAGCAAAATGACTTTTCTGTCTGTCTTAACTCACCAACAGCGAGACATATTGCTTTAAAATATTTTTTATATGCCAATCTGATTTAAGCGTTTATCGGCTGGAAAAACATTTCCTAATCCTTAAAAAATAAGCCTATAACCTTTTGTTTTATGTGGTTTATTTCAATAACTCTAAACTTCATTCAGGGATTTTAATGCTAAATCTGCTGTTCAAACTCATCTATAAATTAAATTCGTTGTTTTCCTGACACAACAGCCAAATCAGACGCGGATATTTGTTCACAGCAACATTGTATTTAGGTACACTGCCGCATCAAAAATTCACTCAAGCTTCGCAGATACTAAAGAGGGACAATCATGTCACAACGCATAAATAAAAAACCCCGGTTTCAGGCAATTTTCACCATTATTATTGGAATGTCATTGTCATTTTCCAGTTTCGCCGAGAGCGTTATAGAAGAAGTTATTGTTACTGCGCAAAAGCGTGAACAAAATATACAGGACGTCCCAATTTCAATCGGTACGATGAATGAAGAAAACTTTAATGCCACCGTTTCCGCCGGTGCTGACATTCTTGCATTATCTGCAAGACTGCCGAGTTTATATGTTGAATCCTCGAATGGCAGATTAATCCCACGTTTTTACATTCGCGGGCTGGGAAATGCTGATTTCGACATCAACGCCTCACAGCCGGTTTCCATGGTCTATGATGATGTGGTTCTGGAAAACCCGGTAGCAAAAGGCTTCCCTCTATTTGATATAGAGCGTGTAGAAGTACTACGAGGCCCACAAGGTTCGCTGTTTGGCAGAAACACAACAGCTGGTATCGTGAAGTTTGATTCTCGCCGGCCAACAGAAGAACTGGACGGTTATTTTTCAGCCTCATATGGCCGCTATGACCAGAGAACGGTTGAAGGTGCTGTCGGTGGCAAACTGACAGAAGATGGCACCCTGATGGGACGCGTCTCACTTTTCTACAATGGCCTGAATGACTGGATTGATAACAAGGCAACTGGATTCGAAGAAAAAAATCAGTTAGGTGGTTTCGAAGATATTGCCGCCCGCGCACAAATACTTTGGGAGCCGAATGACCAATTCAGCGCACTCATTAATGTACACGGACGGGTAATGGATGATGGCACACCTACACTTTTTCGCGGTAACGTGATTACACCCGGAACAAATAATCTGGTCCCTGGTTTTGAAAGAGACGAGATCTTTCTGGATGCGGGGACAAGACAATCACAAGAACAGAACCAGTACGGCATCATAGCTAATCTTAGCTATGATTTCGGCAATACTACTTTGACCTCAATTACCGGTTTTCATACCGTAACAAAGAATATCTCCCATGGTGACATTGATGGTGGCTTTGGTAATACTTTCGATCCACCTTCAGGACCTGGCGTAGGTATACCTTTTGATGCGGAAACAGCTGACGCATTATCTGACCATGAACAATTCACACAGGAAATTCGTTTATCCAGTAATGGTGGAGAAAGGTTCAATTGGCAGGTTGGTTTCTATTACTTTGATGAAGACATTCAAATCGACACTATCAATTTTGAATCCTCGTCATTTGCACCGGGAATAGTTGATGGCTTTGTTAGACAGAATCAGAGTACTGAAGCCTTTGCAGTTTTCGGAACAGTTGATTATCAGGTATCTGATCAGTTAACTGTCACCGCTGGTCTGCGCTACTCCGATGATGACAAAGACCTTTCAGTTGTGCGTACCATTCACCCGCTGGCTTTTCTTGGCCCCTTCTTTGGACCTATAGGACCTCTGGATATTAAAACGGGTGATTCAGTTGTAACTGGCGATATCAGTGCTAACTACGCCATGAACGATGATGTAAATCTCTACGCACGTTTTGCACGTGGTCATCGCGCTCCATCTCTACAGGGTCGTTTGTTATTTCAGGACGGTCTATCTGAAGCCAAAACTGAAAAAAATCATTCTTTTGAAGGTGGTTTCAAGAGCGAATTAATGGGCGGACGTATGCGCTTGAATGTTGCTGGCTTTTATTATGAAATATCAGATCAGCAGCTAACCAAGGTCGGTGGTGCATTTAACTTTAATGAGTTAATTAATGCCGACAAGACCGAAGGCTATGGTTTTGAAATAGATATGGAATATGTACCCAGCGATAACTGGCTTTTCACCGGTGGTTTAAGTTATAACCATACCGAGATTGATGATCCTAACCTCACTGCAAACGCCTGTGGCTCTGCAGCAAATATTCAGGGTTGTACACCTACTGATCCGGTTGCTGCAAACGGCGAATTATCTCTGGACGGGAATTCACTCTACAATGCGCCTAAATGGATAGCTAACTGGAGTGCACGCTACGGACATCCTTTCGCGGGCGGTGAAATCTTCGTACACACCGACTGGGCTTATCGCAGTAAAATTCATTTCACTCTTTATAATGCTGCGGAGCATTCTGATGACAGCATGTTAGAAGGTGGAGTGCGTCTTGGTTATATCACAGGTGATGGTAAATACCAGATTTCTGCCTTCGGTCGCAATATCACAAACGATGAATCTTTAATCGGTGTTATTGACTTTAATAACCTCACCGGCTTTACCAATAACCCGCCTATGTGGGGTATTGAATTCAAAGCACAACTGGGGAACTAGTCAGTCGTAATTCACTTTTTAGCGAAATAAAAAACCCGGCTCATTGCCGGGTTTTTTATTTGTGGGCACTAGGAGTCTGCCGGATTTAGGAATGTTCTACTGCGGGAAAGCCGAATTTGGCCCTAAGAAACGCAATTTTTCGTTGAAGAGAACCACTATTCGCCTCAAAATTGCGTTTCTTAGGACTCAAACCGGTCTTCCCCTCGTGACGAACACCTAAGTCCGACAGACTCCTGGCAAACTTCAAGTGTCGCCCTTGCCATTCATACCTGTACGTGAATGTTTCAAGTAGCTAGTTTCTTCATTCTTAAAGAATTAGATACATTAGCTGCGAGCAAGGCCAGAAACCCAGCCGTAAATGTAAAGGTGCACATAATCATAGCTGCATTTACATCTCCTGATATTTCTACCGCTTTACTACTCATTACAGGAGCAAAAGATGAACCCAAACCACCTGCCAGTAATAAATAGGCGATGTGTCTGTGAGTTGGAATGTCTACAAAAGTCAGTCCATAAGCCACATAGGAATTATAGGTAGCTGATATCGAAATCCCAAAAATGAAACCTAGCAATAATATTGAATCCATATTTGAACTTTGGGTAAAAAGCCAGGTTGTCAAAATCGCTAATATGACAAGGCAGTATAATAAATACTTAACATTTATTTTTGAAACTATGTAAGTCCCAACAACCGAACCAAGAAAGGCCGCGATAAAAATGTTGGACATTAGCTGTCCTGATTCCTCATTACTAACAGAAAACTTCTGTTCGACAAATTGCGGTGCCCAGATAAAAATTGATATTTTAGCCATTAAAAAAAGCATCAGACTAATTCCGATTAGAATAAACTCGGTGTTCCACTCAGTTTTTACTTCAGCTTCACCCTCCTCTAACTGAAGTTTTTCTCCAATGTCAAAACTGGAAATTACAGTCAGAATTACGACACTCAAAAAGAAACCGGCGACTACCATATAGGTTGCGCTCCAGGCATAACTATTACCAACAAAAAAAGTAGCCACATATGCAAAGATAACACCACCACCATTGAACATCGCATCTTGTGCAACCAGTACCGACTGACGTTGCTTTCCCTTCCATATACGGGTTATCAGGGTTCCTCCTGCACAAACAACAATACTTGCGCAGACACCCATAATTACTAATAAATACGGAAGAAGGGAAAAACTGACATGGTAGTGAATAATCGCAATGGAAATAATAGCTATGACATAACACGTTATTATTATTGATTTCATTTTAAAATAATCGAACACAAAAAATGAAAATATGTAGCCCAGAAAAACGCCACCAATAAAAAACGAAAACTGGGAAGCTATCAGAGTTATTTCGACGCCATATCTTTCCGCGGCAGATGCAGTTAATAAACCGATTGGTGTAACCAGGCCTGACATGATGAAAGTGGCTAACAGACACACTGCCAGTATTCGCAATTTATTCATTATTTTATGAAGCCCAGTTATGCAAAGAATTTATAACAATCTTCCGAAGAAGTTGAAAACTATAAAGCACTAGCCAGCACGTGATCCATTTGGAACAGGTATTTCTGGTCCCGCCAGGCAAGGAGTAATACCATCTGCATAACCTATATCAAAAAGCATTCCTTCGGATAGCTCTCCTGCCATATTTCTAGGAGGTAAATTCAAAATAAAAAGTGCCTGTTTGCCTTCAATCTCTTGTGGTTCTGAACGCTCCTGCTTTATTCCAGACAGTATCGAGCGTGTATGGTCACCAAAATCAACTGTCAACTTCATCAGTTTCCTGGATTTTTCCACCTCAGTTACGGTAACAATTGTACCTACCCTGATATCAAGCTTTTCAAAGTCTTCAAAAGAGATTTCATCTTTTATCGGTGATGGTTTCATTTCTAATTATATTATGTACGATGGGTTCAGGACTAAAGGTTTTAAAATCATATCGTGGATATTACAACAATAATGCCTTTATGAATGCAGATGTTAACTATCGGAATACAGTCATAAACTAAAATTACAGGAAATCAAGCATATTCAGGTCTGAAACTGTTGCTGATTAAAAGGAGTGTGTTGCTAATTATTTGATACAATCAATATGCTATTTGTGTACAATTTTTTCTCACCAGAACCGAGTGTTTAATCCCTGTAAAGAGCCTTAAAAGGACCTGTTAGCAAAATATCTTTATGAAAAAAGCAATTATTCTCATTATGGATTCCTTTGGCATTGGGGCTACCGATGATGCGGAGAAATTTGGTGATGCTGGCGCAAATACTCTTGGGCATATAGCTGAATTCTGCCATAAACAGCGCCTGGAACCTTTGCAACTACCTAACCTGGCTCGTCTGGGTTTGTATCATGCAGCCAGGGAAAGTAGCGGTGATTTTCCCATGGGCTGTAACACTGATGTGGAGATTGTTGCAGCCTACGGGCACGCAGAGGAACTCAGCACCGGTAAAGATACTCCCAGCGGACACTGGGAAATGGCAGGTGTGCCGGTTTTATTTGATTGGGGCTATTTTTCAGAAGCAAATAATTCTTTCCCTGCTTCACTTCTGGATACCCTGATTCAACGCGCAAAACTCCCGGGTGTTTTGGGTAATTGTCATGCTTCTGGTACGGAAATACTGGTTGAACTGGGTGAAGAACACATGCGCACAGGCAAACCAATCGTCTATACATCTGCTGATAGTGTCTTTCAAATAGCCTGTCACGAACAAAGCTTTGGCTTGGAAAAGCTACTTGAGCTTTGCGCGATTGCACGCGAGTTGGTAAATGAATTTAATATCGGTCGTGTTATCGCCAGACCTTTTATTGGAGATAATAAAGACAATTTCAAACGTACTGGTAATCGTCGTGATCTTGCCGTACTTCCGCCGGCTCCCACCGTCCTCGATAAACTGGTTGATAGCGGTGGTGAAGTAATAAGCATAGGCAAAATTGCAGATATATTTGCACACCAGGGTATTTCTCAAAAATTCAAGGCTGATGGTAACGCGGCTCTATTTGATACCACTCTGGAGGCAATGCAATCAGCACCTGAACGCTCAATAATCTTTAGCAATTTCGTTGATTTCGACTCAGTATATGGACATCGACGTGACGTCCCTGGTTATGCTGCGGCACTGGAATACTTTGACAAACGATTGCCTGAACTCATTGAACAACTTGAAGATGATGACTTGCTGATTATTAGCGCCGATCATGGTTGTGACCCAAGCTGGCCCGGTACAGATCATACACGCGAACATATCCCGGTTCTGGTCTATAGCAAAACGGTAGCACCAGGATCGCTTGGTAAGCGAAAAACCTTTGCTGACATTGGACAAAGCCTGGCGAGCTATTTTCATTTGCCTGCTATGGACTACGGCAAGAGTTTTTTATAGATACCTTATTTAACTAATAACAACTCCATTTTATTTAGGAATAATTCACAAAGAGTTTCAATCTATGCCTTCAAAACATATTAATGCACAAGCGGGAGATTTTGCAGATACCGTTATCATGCCGGGCGACCCCTTGCGTGCCAAATACATCGCTGAAAAATACCTTAAAAACATAAATCAGGTCAATGACGTGCGGAGCATGCTGGGATTTACCGGAGAGTATATGGGTAAGCGACTTTCCATTATGGGTCACGGTATGGGGATACCCTCTATTTCTATCTATGCGACCGAACTAATAAATGAATATGGAGTTAAAAATATTATTCGAGCCGGAAGTTGTGGTGCCGTCAGTCCAGACATTCAGTTGAGGGATATAGTTGTCGGTATGGGCGCATCAACAGACTCTTCGGTCAATCGCATGCGCTTTAAGGGCTTTGATTTTGCCGCAACTGCAGATTACGGCTTAATTCAAAATATTGTCAGTGCTGCCAGTAAA
>JABHFC010000228.1 GCA_018676275.1 Gammaproteobacteria bacterium
ATAACGGTGGCCCCGGATTATCTATTGATGCGGCCATGTTTCTGGAGCAAAAAAGAATAGTACTTGTTGCTCTGGACAACCCCTTTACCGATGCAATCAATATTGGTCAATTCACAGGTAAAGCTGAACCACCATCTGGTACACCTGCAAATGTAGGTGGAGCACCGGTGCACCACCAAAACCTGGCATTTTCCGGTATACACCAGATTCAAAATATTGCACTGGCAAAGATGGCGTCCGATAAGGTTTGGACCTCATGTACTGTCATTCTTCCAATAAAAGTAATCGGTGCCGCAGGAGCACCGGTCAGCCCGGTTGCGATAGGAGTGCCTGGTACTTAGTTGGATTAAACCTCTGGCTGTGTATTTGATCCTGATATCTTCTGTTTCAGATCATCATTTCCCTTGCTAATTGTCATCAAGTAACGACTTTTACTGGTATTTCCTAGTACAAAAACCCTACCATACAGATAGCTGCGCGTTCTATATATCCTGTTGATGAGACATTGATCACACTTTAATGGCGATTAATGTGGACCAATAACTAATATCAACACATATCTAAAGATAGAAGACAAACATGGCATCCAAGTTGCAGAGTTAGAATATAGAAACACTTTAACTAATAAAAATAATATTAGCGGAAATATAAAATGTTGAATATTCGAAATAAAAAACAAGTCCTGATAGCGTCTTCTATTGCAACATTATTGTCAGTTTTATTGTCTCTACTTATTGCAGCATTTATTCTGACATTTTTTGAATTAGACCCTTCAATATGGAAAGTTATCCTCGACCTGTCAATCATAATTCCACTATTGGTAGCCAGCCTGGTGACTTATATGATTTTTGATCAAGTAATGAAGATACAACTCGCAAAAGAAAAAATTGAGGAAATGGGCAAAATAGATTTTTTAACTCAAATTTATAACCGGGGATATTTTACCGATGCTGGGCAAAGAGAGATCGCAACCGCAAATCGCTATAAACATTCACTGTCTGCAATGATATTTGATCTGGATAATTTCAAACAAATTAACGACGAGCACGGACATGTTATCGGTGACAAAGTAATACAGGATAGCGCAAATACAATAAATTCATTAATCAGAGACAGTGATATATTTGCCCGATTCGGCGGTGATGAATTTGTACTCCTGTTACCACATACAGATTTGAAAGATGCAGAAAATCTTGCTGAAAGAATTGTACAAGCTGTATCGGCATTAACTATCTCTACTGCTTCTTCCGAAGTAAATATAACAGTAAGTATTGGCGTAGCTGTTCTAAAACCAGAACACAGCAATATTGATCATTTGATCCATGCTGCGGATGAGGCTCTTTACCGGGCAAAATTGGCGGGACGAAATACCAGTCATTCCTAATTTAAATAATATAACCAGCGCCAGTCTATTTAAGCACTCCTTTTTTTAACATCGCTCTTGAGTATAAAAATAATCCGAGAGCAATTAGAAAAATGACTGCTGTGAAAATCAGAGAGAATGTATCTCCCATCACTTCCATACCATTTGATAATACATAGTTCTGGAAAGTTGTGATTAGCATACAAATAAGTGAAGCCAGGAAAATCCAGACAGCAACACCTTTTCTTAAAAGTAAAAAGATCGCGCCTATAACTCCACCCCAGACAGCTATAGCCCAGGTCGCTATAGTCCATGACGGTAAGCTATAAAAAAAAGAAAGTTGTTCTGGTGAGAACGCACTCATGTAGCTTTCGTTTCTGGTATGAGTCATAACATAGTCCAGAGTGCCAATTGAACTCCAGAGAAATCCGAGGACTCCAGTAACCCAGAGATGCACGGGTGCTTTCGTGACTTCAGCTGTTTCTGATTCAGACATAATTTACCCCCGTAAAAATGCGCTGTCTTGCCAGGATAGTAGCAGACCTCTACGGGCTTTGAACGAAAATTATCTTACTTCTGCAAATGTCCCACGATATGCCCTAACTCCGGGATTAGGATTTCATCCATTGCCAGAGAACAGGCTTTTGATGATCCGGGAAGGGCAACAATTAATTGATTTCGATTTCTTTTTATCCCGGCAGTTGCGCGAGAGAGTACTGCAGCGCTTCCTACCTGTGCATAGCTCAGCTGAGCAAATAATACCGCAAAGGCCGGTAGCGGTTCATCGCAATAGTTCTCTACAACATTCCATGTAATGTCTCTTTTTGTGAGACCAGTACCACCGGTAATAAAGATCGCACTGGCACTTTCTACTGCATCCAGCGCCTTACGAATTTCTTCTGGTTCATCTTTGGTCCAGCTTCTCCCTTTAATTACATGACCAGCAGCCTGAAGTTTTGCAACTATCAGATCACCACTTATGTCCTCTTTCGAGCCACGCGTGTCTGATGCAGTTATTATTGAGCAATCAATCTGCTTCGGACTTGCTTTACGATGTTCTTCGACACTCATTTATTTATTATTATCATATTTATGTTTTGTAGAATAAATTTAATCCTGCAAATTCGGTGGATCATCATCGTTATCCCAACCCTTTTCAGGAGCCGCTTGTTTTGTCAGCCATTCCATCACCCACTTTACATGTTCCGTCTCTTCTTCAGCGAACTTCTCCGCCAGGGATCGTGTTTCCTCATCACTGGTGTTCTTCGCAATTTTGTCAAAAAAAGCAAATGCCCGTTCCTCATTATGCAACGCAAGATTCAGGGCCTGATGAGGCGTCATCAAATAATGTAAATCACCAAGATCGATTGTTTCCGGCCCTTCTGGCGATGACCATTGATACTGGATTGAAGAAGATTCTTTTACATTCTTCTGCTCCATCAGTTCGCGTATTTCATCGGCATGATGCTGCTCAAGTTTTGCCATTTTTTTAAACAGCTCACTAACCTCGCGGTTATTATGAGCAGCCATAAGTTCGCCAAGTTCTACATAGCGATCACAGGCTTCCTGTTCGAGAGCGAAGGCGTAAGATAGTAAATCTTCAACGCTATCTAATTTCGGAGCATTTTGTTCTGTCATATTATCGTTCATATCTGAAACTCCGAGCCAAGCGTGGATTCTTTATCACCACCATTTTTGGTTTTTAAGGTATATGGTGGACGATCTCCGCGATATAAAATACCAAGATTAAAACCATCGTCTGTCATGATCCGTCTGGCTGCTGTGGAAGGATCAGTTGTATATTCAACCGGTGCTTTACGTACCTGCTTACGCCATAGTTTTTGGTCCGGTCTAAAAGTCACACAGGGACTTAACACCTGCACGAAAGAAAACCCGGGGTGACGGATTGCTTCGATGATTGTATCTGTAGTACCGGCAACATCACCTGAGAAAGCTCTGGCAACAAAGTTTGCGCCTGATGCCAATGCAATCACCAGTGGTTGGAATGGTCGTATCCCGGTTCCACCGGGCATTAATACACTGTCCCAATCTGCTTCAGTGGTGGGAGAAGCCTGACCTTTGGTCATACCATAAACCTGGTTATCCATAACGATGTAGGTGATATCAAGATTACGTCGACATGCATGCAGAAAATGATTCCCGCCGATTGAAAAACCATCACCATCTCCACCCGCACAAATCACGGTTAGATCCGGTCTTGCCACTTTCAAACCACTGGCCAATGGTATGGCTCTGCCGTGTACACCGTGAAATCCGTAAGTCTTCAGGTATGCGGGTATTCTGGAAGAACAACCAATACCTGACACAACGGCAACATCTTCAGGCTTTAAAGCCATTGCAGATAATGCTTTTGTAATCTCAAGTAAGACCGAATAGTCACCACAACCCGGACACCAAATCGGCGTCACTCCGGATTTATATTCAGCCGGTTTCATCTGTACTTCTGTTGGTGTGATATTACTCATGATTCATAACATGCCTTAAGCTTTGTGTAGATTTCGCCAGGTCGCATCATCAAAGGTGCGGCGCGATGGAACAGATCAACCTTTTTAGGTAAATCGTAATGCGCACGTAAATAGCGATAGAACTGTGGTGTATGACTTTGCTCAATGATTAAAGCTTTTTTGACGCCAGATAAAGCCGCTTCGAATTTTTCTTC
>JABHFC010000229.1 GCA_018676275.1 Gammaproteobacteria bacterium
AAAAAACAGGGCATTACCACCACCGAGCATAAACTGGTCTATAGCAAATAAAGTTTCACTTTTTAAATCTTTCGGATGAATAACCATCAATACATCAACGTCTTCATCAAGTTCATCTGGCGATAAGCCAAGGTTCTTAACTTCAAAGAATTCGCGCATAGCATCAACAATTGCCCAGGGTGCCGGCGCCTGTCCTGCAGTAGCTTCCCCAAAAACAGGTAAAGAACTGATAACTCCGATCACACGTTTTTTCGGGTTAGCAAGATTAAAGACCAGCTTGGTAATGTCGTATTCCAGTGCAGACTCACGACTGTCCTGGAAAAAAGGGATATTCAATTCATCATCGGTAGAGTTGGTGCCTACCAGGCCAAAATAGGCACGATCGCCAGCGGTGTTAATCGATGCACCCTTAAGACCGCTGGCTACAGCCTGATCTTCTTCCTCGGAAAAGGGCTCAGGCTCGATCACTGTCAGCTTAATTTTGCCACCGGATTTGGCTGCGTACTCTTCAAGCAGATCCCGCACACGCGTGCCATAGTTCATCAGTCCGGGATAACCAATTAAGGTTTTACGGGAGAAATAGAAATCAAGAGCAACGGGTTCATCCAGGGACTGGATAATATTGACAGTGCCCTCGGACAAAGTGAACAATTTAGCTTCAGTCAGGTCCAGGCGCAGGCTTGTGAGTCCGGCATTAACCAGGATAATAATGGCAACAGAAAGAGCTGCTCCAAGAATTAAACCGCCGCTGGAATATAGAGTTTTATTTTGCATTAGCTTGCCTTCCTTGAGTCAATAACAACGACAGTTGCATATAGCCAGAAAGTAATCAGAATGGCGAAGTAAACCAGGTCGCGAAAATCAATCACGCCCTTCTTGATTGAATCAAAATGTGTAAGGAAACTGAACGAAGCAATTGCATCCACTAATGCGTGTGGCGCCCAGGCCTGGAAAAAATCCAGTACTAATGGAAAACCACTAAGGACAAACAGAAAGCAAATCACCACACTGATTACAAAAGCAATGACCTGGCTTTTGGTTATCGCAGAGATGCATGAGCCTATGGACAGAAAACCACCAGCCATAAGGAAACTACCAAGGTAGCTGGCAACGATGACTGTATTATCAGGTTCACCCAGGTAATTGACAGTAATCCATATCGGAAAAGTTAATGCCAGTGCTATACCGGTAAAACACCAGGCTGCCAGAAACTTGCCAATGACTGCTTCGCTTACTGAAATCGGCAGGGTCATTAACAATTCAATGGTGCCGCTTTTACGTTCCTCTGACCAAAGACGCATGGCGATAGCAGGGATCAGGAACAGGTATAACCAGGGATGAAAACGAAAGAACGGATCAAGATCCGCCTGTGCTCTTTCATAGAAGGAGCCAAGATAAAAAGTGAAAATACCTGTCAGAAAAAGGAAAATAACTATAAACACATATGCTACTGGTGTTGTGAAATAGCCATATAGCTCACGCTTCATAATAGCACTTATATTTTTCATGAGTGTGCACGCTCCCCATGTTGTTCGTAATGTTGGGTAGTGATAATACGAAAGGCATCATCAATATCGTTTTTATCCGAGGTTGCACGCAATTCCTGTGGTGTGCCATCGAACAAAATTTTGCCCGCAGCAATAATTATGGCGCGGGTACAGATAGCGTCTACTTCTTCAAGAATATGAGTAGAAATAATGATGGCTTTCTTTTCTGCCATTTCCTTTATCAGGGAACGAACTTCATGTTTCTGGTTGGGATCAAGACCGTCTGTGGGCTCATCCATAATTAATACGTCGGGATCGTGGATAATTGTCTGTGCCATACCAACACGTCGTTTAAAGCCTTTCGACAGCGTCTCAATGGTTTGCCCCAGTACCATCTCCAGATTGATCTTCTTTACTACAGCATCAATCTTTTTTTCTGCCTCTGCACCTTTAAAACCTCTTATTTCTGCAATAAAACGCAGAAAGCTCAACACGGTCATTTCACCATATGAGGGAGCGCCCTCCGGCAGATAACCAATTGATGATTTCACTTCAATCGGATGTGTGGTGACATCATTACCATTAACAATTACCGTGCCGGAAGTGGGTTCCAGAAACCCGGTAATCATTTTCATTGTCGTGGACTTGCCTGCGCCATTAGGCCCGAGAAAGCCGAGCACTTCGCCGTGACTGACGGAAAAAGACACATCGCGAACCGCATGTATCGGTCCGAATTGCTTATCCAGGGCTTTAACTTCTATCGCTATACTTTGATTTTCTGTCGTCATTGTGTTTTTTCGTTATCTTCCCATTGCTTGTTTATCCAGCAAAATCATGGTTTTGGGAGCGAATATTTTGCATAAAATAGCTTGTTCGTCAATATGCCAGCATCCAAACCGACGCGCATAATAGCAGTATTAGCTGTGGAGGAGTAAACCCGGGCGGGACTACAAAAGTGTTAGAGTATTCACACCATATAAGAGGAGTCGCAACAAAAGTGGAATTAGAGTTCAGCGCTATTGAAATTAGAGTATTGGCCTGTTTAGTTGAAAAAGAAAGTACAACCCCGGAAAGTTATCCCTTAACCCTGAACAGTCTGACCCGGGCGGCAAACCAGCTGTCAAATCGAGAGCCAGTCATGAAGCTCAGTGAGATGGAAGTGCAGGAATCTCTCGATTCCCTTTCCAGGAATATGCTGGTTTCAACTCGCAGTAGCTCTGAGGGTAGGGTAATCAAGTACTCTCATCGTTTACGTGATAGACGTACACCGGAATTTGACTTTGAACAGCCGGAATTGGCAGTGATAGCGATTCTTTTGCTTCGTGGTCCACAGACCCTGGGCGAGATTCGTACACGAACTGCGCGTATTCATCAATTCAATGATATGCAGGAGCTGTCAGCATCTATAAATAAATTGTCCGAAGGCAGCGATGGTCCCTATGTAAAACAACTGTCACGTCATCCTGGGCAAAAAGAAGCACGCTACACGCATTTGTTCGCTGGAGATGTTGAAGAAAACCTGCCGCCTGACTATTCGTCTCAATCAGCAGAATCAGTCAAAGCAGGTTTCGAACAATCTGAGGTGCTTGAACAAAGAGTTAAACAACTGGAAGAAGAGTTATCTTCCTTGCAGGATGAGTTTCAAACTTTTGTTAAGCAATTTGAGTAAAGCTACTGCTTAACTTTGTTTTAATCTGAAGACTGAAGAGACATCTTCCTCACCGAAACCCTGCTCAATAAGTTTTTCATAATCATGCATGGTATGTTCAGTAATCGGCATGTTCTCGATTCCCATATCCTTTGCCATTTGCTGGCAAATATTCAGATCTTTTAAATGTAGGTTCACCTTGAAGCCCGGTGGATAATTATTGTTCAGCATAAAACTGCTGCGATTATCCAGTACCCAGTTTGCTGCTGCACCACCGGACACAACGTCCACCACCTTTTCCATGTCCAGTCCTGCCGCCTTGCCAAAGGAAAGCGCTTCTGCAACAGTTTCATAAAGGCCCGCGCAAATAATCTGGTTGACAGCCTTGCAGGCCTGGCCACTTCCTGTCGGACCGATATGTACAATACTTTTTGTAATAGCATCAAGAGTATCGCGCGCACGATCCAGAATCGCTTCATCACCACCGACCATCATCGCCAGAGTGCCATTCACTGCGCCTTCGGAGCCACCGGAGACAGGGCAATCCAGAAAATGCGCATTCGTTTTTTGTAGAATGTCAGCAGCCTGTTTGGCTGTATCACTGCTGACAGTTGAGGTATCGACGACAATAGCGTCCTTACTGACAGTACTGGCAATCTTGTTGACCATCTCCAGCACATCTTCATCTTTTGAGACACAGACAATAATCAGTTCACATTCGCCAGCGAGTTGTTCAGGTGAATCGCAAAGTAGAACATTGGTTTTACCTGCCAGGTCTTCAGCCTTACTTCTAGTTCTATTCCAGAGCGCGTGAAGATGGCCCGCCTTATGAAGATTGTTCGCCATGCCGGCTCCCATCGCACCCAATCCAATTACACCTGTTTTCATTGTCTATTCCTCAGCTTTGTTGTTGATCAAGAGTACATACAGATTAGGAATAATGGAAAATTTGATTAAGGCTTCAACCCAATTCTTCACGATTACCCTAACAATACAACTTCCTTTCTTCATCATTGTTCCAGATTCATCTTACACGAGACTAAGGCATCTCAATTTGATAGAGTTTTATTTTGCCATCACACATTAGTAAACAATAAATTAGGTTACTTATATCATGTTGATTGTTAAAAGTGGGCCTCAGTTAAATGATGTACGTAAATCGGAGTTCGGCTTATACTTCTCGCTAGCATTTGGTTCAACCAATGTATCTATCAAAAATTGAACGCGATATTTGTATCTTTTTTTGCAAAGCGCGCCAGTTAATAAGAAAAAAATTAAAGTAAACTATCTCTCATGTACTTCAATTGGTACAACGGTTCAAAAAAACCTGTTTCGCATCATGCGCTAATTACCCATATTGTTTGCCGGTTCATCCTCTGTTGCCTGCTACTTGTCAGTTTTTCTTTTCCTTTCGCTGTCTATGCTGACGATGATGATGCCACTCAGAAAATAGAAGATGCTGCAGACAAAATAAAAGAATTGATCGAAGCGTATCAGGAAGCAGAAGTTAACTTCGTCAAGCAGGAGGTTGTAACCATAAAAGACACCGCAGGCAATCCGCGAGATTGTGATGTGGCTATTTTTTATGACAATGGACAGCAAGCCCGTTTCAAGACGAGTGGTGGTAGTTTTGACGGGAATTTCGATCATGGTTCCAATGTTCCAACGAATGCACTTAGTTTACGGTTATCCAACTGTGAATGTCGGGCGGTCAGCACCAAACATTTGTCAACATGGCTGGGTGTAATTGATGAAATAGAAAAAGTAAAAAAAGTCATTGCCGATGAAATCGAGGGCATGCTCGAAGACAAAGCCAAGGAGTATGCAGAGGAAGTTTTTAACAAGTTGGCGGAAAAAGCAGGTCTGGCGGCAGGTGCCAGTGGCTTTTTGACTGGCTTTAAAGCGGGTGCAGAATTAGGTGCGGCAGTTGGAGAGCATATAACCGAAGAAATAAATAAAATTCTGGACAATGCCAGGCAAAGAAATCAACAAGCAGCGCAGGATAACGATAATGCGCCACTCTATCCTAATGTTGGTCATGTTAACCCGCGAAGCAGATGGGGAAATTTCAGAGGTGAAAACCCGCAATTGCGGAACAAATGGGATATTACGGTCAGGTGCGGTTCAAACGTAATTCCGCCTTCCCGTGCAAGCTGGAGTGATGTTTCTGGTTTGGTAACAGCGGGTAGACCAGCTCAAACTGCCGGTCCCAGTTCGCAATCTTCTCAGCAAGCCGCAGCAGACAGACAGGCTGCACGTGAGCGTGCTGAACAAGAACGACAGGAGCGACAGGCCGAGGCACAACGGGAAAGAGAGAGACGACAGCAAGAGGCGGAAGCGGCTCGCCGGCAAGCAGAAGCAGAGCGCAGATACGAAGAGGAACAACGACGACTCAAAGCGGAAGCGCAGGAAATATCACGAACCTGCAAGATATGTGATCCTATTAGAGATCAGATTGCCAAAACCCAACAAGATATAGAAGACGCGGAATCACAATTACCTGATTTGGAAAAAGCTGTTTCAGATGCAGAGGACGCCTTGAATCGTTCCCGCAACAAGGAAAGACAGGCTCGAAATAAACTGGATGAATTTTTAAACCCACAAAGTTCCGCGACAAATTTGTCAACAGGAAGGGCAGCCACAACAACAGATCTTGAAGTAAGAAACCAGGCGGCAATGGAAGCGATGGATCGTTATCAGGCAGGCGAGGCAACTGCTGAAGAAACCTCTGAAGCATGGAGAGATCTGGATAACCCCCAACAGATTGAAGAGTTAAAGCAACGAGCTAAAGATCGTCTCGAAGCTGAAATTGATACCGCAAAACAGGAAAGAGAACAAAAAGAAAGTGAATTAAGTACGGCAAGGCAATCGCTAGGACGTGAGAATCGGAGAATTGAAGGGCTGAAAAGTTATCTTGAGGAGCTTCGAGCGAGACTCGAAGAATGTATCAAACAGTGCCAGGCCCAGGCAATGGATATTGCTCGAGGCAGAGTAAGCGATTTGGAAGACTTGATGGATTATTCTGTTCCGCAAACAACGGAAGAAACTGAAGAGGAAGAGGAAGAGAATAATGTAGTGGTCAACCGATCTCGGACACTTTGTTAAGCGTATTTTCATAATCCATTGGTGTCTTGTAACCCAGCGTCGAATGTAGACGTCTTGAGTTGTAATACACCGCCACATATTCCCGCACAT
>JABHFC010000230.1 GCA_018676275.1 Gammaproteobacteria bacterium
AGAAAATCCGCTATTTTGACAACATCGCAAGTTTCGGTCTCAGCGGTGCGGTTGATCATTACATTGATAACTCACGGCTGGGCAACTATCTGGGCGGGACCATGCTGTTTTTGTGGGCCACGATTAAAACCGTTTTCAGTCACCCCAACCAGGCAATCCGCTATCGCATAGACGATGGACCGGAGGAGGAAATCCGTACAAGACTCAGCTTATTAGCCAACGGTCGTTTTTTTGGCGGTGCGATGTACGCGGCTCCGGAAGCAGAACTAGATGACGGCTTGCTTGATTTGTTAATGCTGAAAGAAATTTCTCTGGCAAGATTTCTCTGGCATTTGCCGAAAATTTACAAGGGAACACATTTAGAACTTCCGGAAATCCATTTCCAAAAGGTACGTAAATTCACTGCTGAAAGTTCTGAACAGGTTATTTTGGATATCGATGGCGAGTCTCCCGGATATCTGGAAGCGACTTTTGAAGTCCTGCCGAAGATTTTGAATCTGCAAATATGAGAAAAGCTGATGTGCCTCAAAGTCAAGGACTGTTTCTCAAATGTATTATGCTGCGCTTTTGTTTCTCTTTATTTGAATTAATGATTCGGCCTTTTTGACAACTATAAATTCTTCGCTACACATTTGATTGCTTCAACTTCTTCATTAGTGGAAATTGACATTATTTTTATTCGGGACATTAATTCTATCGAATCTGATTTGGATAATATATATATTATTATCTTTCATCAATGCTTTGCTTTACTATACGTATCAAAAGAAATATTATCTGGATCTTATTCTTCCTAAAGTGATGATAATTTCGAATGACTAACAAATTTCAATTAAAACATTAGGCTTCCAGCTTCTCAAATAATGTTCATAGGAAATCAGGTTTTGTTATCACAGTGGAATATCAAGAAACGCAACAAACGAGACCAGGCCAATCAGAGTAACAAATATTGCTCCGGTATAATTCATTATTGACCGAAAAATATTAACACTATTGCTTCCACCTGACTTTTCAAGTATCCGTGTGACTGTCTGTCTTGCAATGATAGCACTTACTCCCATTACGGAAATGCTCAATCCAATTCCCACAGACATTGAAGCAACTAAGATAAACCCAGGATAAATCATATCGTTAGCAACAGCATAAAGCATAACAAGAACTGCGCCGGGGCAAGGTACCATGCCCGCAGCCAAGGCCAAGATTCCACCTTCAGCACTACCACCATGGCTATGGCTATGTCCGTGACTGTGGCCATGTCCATGACTGTGTCCATGTTCAATATCAGCAGAAGGATTACGTGAAATTTTCACAGCCTGATAAAGCATATATAGACCGATTCCAACTATAATTAAGAAACTTCCTGCGCGTACCCCGGGGACTTCAGTAAGACCAATACCAAATCCGGCTTTCAACACGACATCAGCAAGCCAGACGATTATAATTGCAGCAATGACGTGTACTATTGACATTTGAGCTGCCAGTAACAAACCCTGTCTAACACGGACCTCCCGCCCTAGGAAGTAAGAAACTATAATGAATTTACCGTGTCCGGGGCCAAAGGCGTGGACCATACCATATACAAAAGCGACGGCCAAGCCCAAGAAGAAGGCACCCAGATCCTCACCCTTTTCAATGGCTTTCATATGTGTAGCAACCTCAGCGTTCGCACGACGTTGAAAGTTTATCAGGTACTCAGTGAACTGTGTGTACAGGCTCATATCTTCTTCTTCAACGAATTCAACTACAGGCATTGTGACAGTTGTTTGTGCCTGTCCATTGACCGCCGTAAATGCTCCTAGCAAGAATAAAATATTAGCCAGTATCATGCTCAGAATTAAAACAGGTATTCTTTGCTGAAAGTATTTAAATATGTGCATATATTATTTTCCACATTTTAATGTTACAGGTTGGGGGTGATAGGATTGTATCCCTTTGCCCCTTTTTATTTGAAACTTGCAGTCGGGCCTCATCATACCTTTAACCATCAGGAAGTTTTTTTTAAAAAACCTAAAGTCTATTATTAATATTTTGTCATACAAACTGGTAATTATCGGAGCGTTATTTGGGTTTGCAGATGGCATCAAGGGAACGGTAAATTCATATATAAGTTTTTTTGTCTCGATTCTTGCGTCAAAGTTTTTTGCAATGAGGTTTTTGAGTTTCTTTCCGCCCACCCAAATATGAACATGATAATTGAACCGAGAAAGTGGCTCGAATGCTTCTCTTCGCAGAAGTGTTAACTCCTCTGATCCAAACACTCCATTCTTGTCTCTGTCATAGGTTTGAATAGTTCTGGAACTGAAATAATCGTCGAAACTCCATAGGTAGGTGAGTTCGGTGACCAGATACTCTTCAAACTGGTAAGTA
>JABHFC010000231.1 GCA_018676275.1 Gammaproteobacteria bacterium
ATGGTATGATTCGATATCAGTGGCCGATGGCTAACGGTACGATGGCGATCCAGGGTGATATTGATTATCGTTCCGGAACCTTGTTTTCTCTGACGGGTGCCGACACTGTAAATCAGGGCGGTTATGAGGTTGCCAATGCACGCTTGAGCTATACAACCAGTGACGATAAGTGGGAAGCCGCGGTATATGTAAATAACCTGCTCGATGAAGAGTATCGTGTTTCCCAGTTTGACCTTTCTGGTAACGTATTGATTGATGCCGGAGGCGTTTTAAGCCTGGTTGAACAATACTATGGTCGACCACGTTGGGTTGGTGGAAGTATTTCCTATAATTTCTAGCCCCAGATTGTAATTTTTTGTAAAGCCAGCCGTATCCGTGAGAAGCGGGTCGGCTGGCTTTTTTAGTTTCAGAACAGCTGGAACTTGATTTTTTGTCGCAGGGGTTTATAGTCTAGGACGCATGTCCAATTGGTGAGGATATTCGAATATGATAGATTATTTCTCTGTTTGCGACTGCATTTCACATTGAAACCGTTTGGAGTGACTCACATGAATCGCCTCGTAATTGGAATTCTGACAGCTTTTATCACAGGTCTTGTTTTCGCAGATCTGCCCAATGATCCAAATAATGTAGTTGAAAAGTTACCGGCTTCTTATCCGGACACCTGGATTTATGCTCACGACACAAACTTTTTTGCGCTGGCTGACGGCAAGGTCGTTGTCGTTGATGTGGCAGCAGAAAACAAAAATTACAAAGGTTCTGTAGGTGTAGGGCAGTTTGGTTCTTTTCTGCCTTCATCAACAAGATCTGAGTTGTACGCGGCAGAAACTTTTTACTCCAGACGCCTGCGTGGTGAGCGTACTGATGTTATTACGATTTACGACAAGGTTAACCTGGCACCAATTGATGAAATTGTCTTGCCCGGCGGAAAACGTGGACAGTTGGTCACCTATGAAAATACTTTGCAATTTCTGAATAACGAAAAATTTCTATTGTTGTTTAATTTTTCACCTGCATCTTCCGTGACGGTTATTGATATCGATAAACGTAAGATTGTTGAAGAAGTACAAATACCCGGTTGCAGTATGATCTATCCCACAGCGAAACTCAGTTTCGCCAGTCTTTGCAGTGATGATTTGATGCTGGTTTCCTATCTTGATAAAAAGGGTAAAGTTAAAAGCCAGAAACGCACAAAGAAGTTTTTTAGTGGTGACGATGATCCGCTCTTTGCTTTCAATGCGATGATAGGAAATGTTGCATACTTTCCGTCTTATAATGCCCAGGTGCAACCTGTCGACCTGTCATCTAAAACACCGAAGATTTTAAAAGGCTGGTCCCTTCTTTCAGATAAAGATAAATCTGAAAAATGGCGTCCCGGCGGTTGGCAAATTATTACTGCACATGAGAGCGGTCAACTTTTTGTGTTGATGCACAAGGATGGTTACAACGGCAGTCACAAAGACGGCGGAAGTGAAGTATGGGTTTTTGATGTTAAAAGTAAGAAGCGTCTGAATAGATTTGTTTTGAAAGAATGGGGTGTATCAATAGCGGTGACCAAAGGTGATGATCCATATCTGGTTGTTACAAACGGTAATTATGATCTCGATGTATATTCTGCAAAGGATGGTAGCTGGATCCGTGTCATTGGTGGCAAAGCTTTCGAAATGCCTATGATGTTACACGCAGCAAAGTAGCGATCAGCTAGATATAAATAATGCAATTCGACCCTGTTATCCAGATCACCTGTTCGCTGATACTCAGTTATGTGTTTGTTGTCGCCAGCTTTCACAAGTATCAAAATATTTTAGAATTCAAACAGACTTTATCCGACTATCAGGTTGTACCCGATAGCTTGTTAAGTCTGTTTGTCTATTCTATTCCTGCCGTTGAAATGATTACTGGTATTGCTTTGTTAATCCCCATCAGTTCTGGTCTGGCCGCCATCTCTGCATCTGCTTTATTGTTTGTATATATATTTGCAATAGGTATAAACCTGATTAAAGGTCGACGCACAATCGATTGTGGTTGCGGTGGAACAGGGCAAAAGCAAAACATTAGTGAATGGCTATTACTACGCAATGGCCTGTTATTATTTCTTGCTTATTGCATCACGGCGTCCGTGCAAGCAAGGCAACTATTCTGGTTTGACTGGACTGTGGTATTTCTTGCCGCAGTTGTTGGATGTTTGTTTTACAATATTATTAATCAATTGTTGGTTAATAAGGATTTACTAAAGGTATTCAGAACTCATGGTTGAAGCATTAATAATTTCAAATATTTTACTTTGGATAGTCATTGTCATAATGGGGCTGATGTTATTCGCCCTGGTTAGGCAGATTGGTGTGTTATATGAACGCGTTGCTCCAGCCGGCGCACTGATGATCAATCAAAATCTGAAAGTTGGTGGTGAAGCACCGAGTCTGGATTTGCAGGATATCAAAGGTGGCCTGGTCACCATTGGTGGCGTGCCAGAGAATGGGAAAAGCAAACTTTTATTTTTTGTTTCTCCTACCTGTCCTGTATGTAAGACCTTACTACCGGTAGTAAAGTCTGCTGATAAAAGTGAAAAGGACTGGTTGGATGTCATATTGGCCAGCGACGGTGAGAATAATGACCACAATGGTTATATCAATGAACATCAGCTGGAAAAGTTCACCTATATATCATCGGAGATTCTGGGTCGTTCCTATGGCGTATCAAAGTTACCTTATGCAGTATTGATAGACGAGCAGGGCAAGATAGCTTCTATGGGCATAATAAATTCCCGGGAACATCTGGAAAGTTTGTTTGAATCAAAAGAACGTGGAGTAGCTTCCATTCAGGAATACATCAAAACACAAACTGGCAATGAGAAAGATGAAGACTTGCCGGCCGAAGCGCAGTAGGAGTACTTAAATATGAAATGGCTCGATAAATTAACAGAACGTTCATCGCGTAATGTTGCACGACAAACCTCACGACGAAGTTTTTTAACCGGGCTTGGTACAGTTTTGGTTGGCTCTACTGCCATTCCATTGTTACCTGTAGCAAGGGCCGCAGGCGGCGGTTCTGCTGAAGAATCGGGTAATGGTTATCATGGTGTCGCATCGCAAACGACAGGGCGCATAGATGACCCAGGCGATCCAACATCCTGTGAATACTGGCGTTACTGTGCCATAGATGGATTTCTTTGTAGTTGCTGCGGTGGTAGCGTCAATTCCTGCCCTCCGGGTACCGAGATGTCACCAATGACCTGGATTGGCACTTGTCTAAACCCGGCTGACAACAAGCACTACATTATTTCCTATAACGATTGTTGCGGTAAGACCAGTTGCGGGCGTTGTCTGTGTAATAAAAATGAATCAGATAAACCGCCTTATCGCGCATTTTCAAACAATGATACGAACTGGTGTCTGGGTACAGAAAGCACTCTTTATCATTGCTCAACCGGAGTTATTGTCGGTATTGCGACGGACAAGCAATAGCTGAAAGATATAGATGCTAGCATAGTGGCTAGCACTTACTTGCTTAGGACTATCCTCTTAGATTGCCGGGAATTAGCAGGCTCTCTATAAATTCGTATTATTCTTACGTACTAATAAAACAGTTTCAGTAATGACAGAGACCGAATTTAAAAATAAATATTCGTTTAATGTTACCAGGGATGTTGAATGGGACGATATGGACGCCTTTCAGCATGTTAATAACAAGGTTTACTTTCGTTATTTCGAGAAAATCCGGATTGATTTTTTCGAGGCGAAAGGTTTACTCGATTTAATGGAAGACCAGCAGCTTGGACCTATTCTCGCCTCGACGCAATGTCGCTTTAAAGTGCCTTTGACCTATCCCGATCAGGTGGTAATAGGGACATATTTAACAGACTTTGAGTCGGACAGATTTTTAATGAGATATGCAGTTTATAGTATGGAACACAACAGAATTGCAGCGGAAGGTGATGGCGCGATTGTTTGTTACGACTATAAAGAAGGAAAAAAAGCCCCCATCCCGGAGGCTATTCTAGAGAGTTTGAAATCGGATTAAAATCAGCGGCTCTTCAATGTTGATTGCAAGTAGTCCAGTACTTCCTCCAGCACCTCTTTGTCACCAATGTGATTTGCCAGCATCAGTATCATCTTTGCGTTAACTTTCTGACTTTCCTCGGGTGACAAGCCTTCATGCAGGTCGATCAGTTTCGCGTAAAAGTCATCCGGATCGTCAATCCCGAGTTCCGTCTTGAATTTTTCCATGCTCATGATTGAACGCCTTTATTATCTTTCCAGTGATTCCCACATTTCAGCGTCACGTTCAGCGGTCCAGACCCTTGGGTCTTCAATGCCGTTGGCCAGATCAAAGGCGCGAGTCACATCGAAAGGCAGACAGTGATCAAAAATGACCCAATGACCAAAGTCTTTATGCAGCTCTGCATAGGTTTCCTTGTAGATAGTATTCAGGTCTTTGCCTTCGTCTTTGCCTTTTTTAACTGAGGCATACATTTTGGTCACAAAATCACGGGTACCACCAATGCAGGCTTTAATCGTTTCTGGCGTTACTAGTGCATCACCGCGTCCGGGCACCAGCGCTTCGGGTTTGAGCGCGCTGATATTATCCAGGGTCGTTGGCCAGTCGTTAAGATAAGCATCCCCTGTATAAGGTGTAGCACCGTATTCAAGTAAGTCACCGCTGAAGAGTACTTTTTCCTTAGGTAACCAGACCACGGTGTCACCCTTGGTATGGCCGGCACCAAGTTGCAGAAACTTCACTTCAACTTTACCCATGAACAAGGTCATTTCGCCATTAAAGGTAATGGTGGGCCAGGTCAGGCCCGGAATGCTTTC
>JABHFC010000232.1 GCA_018676275.1 Gammaproteobacteria bacterium
GCTGATGAACCTACCGGAAACCTGGATGAACAAACTGCGGAAAAGGTCTTCGATGTAATGATGGAACTGAATAGGGAATATGATGTTAGCTTGATTATGGTGACACACAATCTGGAACTGGCGAAACGCATGGATAGTGTGCGCGAATTACACGAAGGAAGACTTCAATAAAATCATGAATTAAGCTGATATTAATATTCAGGATTTATTATTCAGACGTTTCTTTTCTTTTCTTTCTTCCCACTTATTTACAATAGCCATACGCCAAAGCAATCTGACGGTGAAGTAACCGATTGTTGCTGACAAGCCACCCAAAATCAGGGATCCCAATAATAATTCATCCCATATATCGGCGATTTTTAAACTAAACCACTCCAACGAAAGCTCAAAAATTAATTGTTTTGGCTCTACTCCAAGCAAAAGTGCGCCAGTTTTGTAACTTAGGAAAAACAGAGGTGGGATGGTAATTGGATTGCTAAGCCAGACAAACACAACTGCCAGAGGCAAATTTACCCTGAAATATATGGCAGCGAGTGCAGCGACCAGCATTTGCCCCGGTATAGGGATAAAGGCCAGAAAAAGACCAATAGCTACGCCACCTGCGGCTGAATGCCTGTTTAAGTGAAAGATATTCGGATCATGAAGAATACCTCCGAGTAAACCCAGCTGTTCATGTTGCTGAAATTTGTGGTGCTCTGGTAATACTCGCTTGAAAAAACCCCGAAGTCCCATAATGTTATTTTCTTACTACCGGTCAAAAAGCGCGGTATTATAACTGAATATTGATAAATGGAAGTATCAGAATGCGTACAGGATGTATTCTTTTTGCGTGCGGTATCGTCTGTATATTGCATAGTCCCAGTTTACCGCCGGCTTATCTGGCGTATTTTTTACCTCTATGTCTTATTTTGGCATGTCGTTTCCCAATTCTTCGATGGCCGATGTGCATCTTATGTGGTGCTTTATGGGTGATATTTCGTGCGGAATTTATCCTGCAGAATCAAATCTCACCGGTATTAGAAGGAGAGCACCTCATTATTGAAGGCGTTATTGTCTCGCTGCCATCGCAATCAAATGGAAGTCAACGCTTTGTATTTGATGTAAACAAGTTGAAAGATATTAAGGGGATCGAGTACCCGCATCCCGGTAAAATTCGATTGAGCTGGTATAAAACGAAGGCAGAATTGATTCCAGGTGACTCCTGGCGTTTCAATGTTAAATTGAAGCGAGCACATGGTTTTATGAATCCAGGTGGATTTGACTATGAAGCATGGTTATTTCAACAAGGTATAAGAACGACAGGATATATAAATAACAAGGCGGGCAATAGAAGGTTGTTAGAAGGTAGTGATATTTATATACATCGTCTGAGATATTACGTGCGAGAAAAGTTGCTTACTATTCTCAATCCACAGGATAACGGCAGTTTGATTCCCGCACTTGTAACAGGAGATCGAAGTGCTATCCCCGCTGATCGTTGGCAGGTTTTGACTGCAACAGGAACCAGTCACCTTCTTGCGATTTCCGGATTACATATTGGCTTGATCGCAGGTTTGGTGTATTTCCTGTCAAGGTGGCTTTGGCCTTTAGGATATTTAACAGCTTTAGTCCTACCTGCACCAAAAGCTGCCTCAATAGCAGCTATGCTTGCAGCACTTGCCTATTCATTAATGGCAGGTTTTTCAATACCCACACAACGCGCACTAATAATGTTAACCCTATTATTAGTTAGTAAATTAATGTCGCGCGAATTTGTGCCTTCAACGATAATTTCATTTGCTCTTTTTCTTGTTCTGCTAATTGATCCATTTGCGCCACTGTCAGCAGGTTTCTGGTTGTCTTTTTCAGCCATAATCATCATTGCCTATGGTATGACAGCACGTATTGATTTTAATAGTCTCTGGTGGCGTTGGGGCAGAGTTCAGTACATTGTCGCTATTGGCCTGACTCCTTTATTGGCACTGTGGTTTCATCAAGTGCCATTGACCAGCATAACTGCAAATCTGCTGGTTGTTCCGTGGGTCAGTTTTATCACGGTGCCATTGGCTTTATCAGGAAGTGTATTGATATGGTTAAATGCGGGCCTAGGAGGCTGGTTATTAGAACTAAGCAGGTACAGTATTGACCTGTTCTGGCCTGTATTGAATGAGTTGGCGACTCTTGATTTCAGTGTTTTAACTCTTGCAGAAACCACAATCACAGCTTTTATGGCGGCAGTGATTGGCGTATTTCTAATTTTGGCACCCTTAGGACTACCCGGCAGGTGGCTTGGCTTAATTTTCCTATTACCCTTATTCTTTCCAGTCCCGAATAAAGTTGAACCTGGTGAATTCAGGTTAACTTTATTAGATGTAGGGCAAGGATTGGCTGCTGTGCTAGAGACACGAAATCGTACCCTCTTATTCGATACAGGACCGAAATACAGTGACAATTTCGATGCAGGTAGTGCCGTAATTGTCCCTTTTTTGAGGCAAAGAGGTATTAAGAGTGTGGACTTGCTGGTTCAGAGTCATGGGGACAATGACCATATTGGTGGATTGCCAAATGTATTAAAGGCAATCTCTGTGAAAAGAATCCTGACCAGTGTTCCTCGGGAAATTCAGCATAAAAATATAGATAAATGCTGGAGTGGAGAAAAATGGCGCTGGGATGGTGTACATTTTGAGATGTTGCACCCCAGTGAAAATAGTAATTTATCCGGTAATAATCGATCTTGTGTGCTTAAAGTGAGTACAGATGAGAGGTCAGTATTGTTTACTGGTGATATCGAATCGAAAGCAGAAAATCGAATTTTAAAGCGTGATAAAGCAAAAATAGCCTCTACAGTTCTATTGGCACCTCATCATGGTAGCCTTAGTTCCTCAACATTAGATTTTATCACCGCGGTTGGGCCTGAATATGTTTTGTTTCCGGTTGGTTATCGGAATCGCTTCGGCTTCCCAAAACAGGATATAATCCGACGCTATAAGGAGCGTGGGATAAAGATCATGGATACGGCGCGACATGGCGCTATTGAAATGCTAATTAGAGATGATGATTTGACAATTAGGAGTTATCGTCAATACGCGCAACGATTCTGGCATGAGTTTATGCCCGAAGGAGTGACGAAATAGTAAAGATTTAGAAATAAGAGGAGTAAAAGGTGCTTGAATTAATTAAGGCCGGTGGTTTTGTCATGTGGCCGATACTGCTGTGTTCCATTATTGCGTTGGCCATCTCGGCAGAACGTTTTTGGTCCTTACAGTCGAAACGGGTAACCCCTAAAAACCTGGTGGCCCAGGTATGGCAATGGGAAAAGGTAGGACACCTTGACGCGAAACGTATTCAGGACTTACGTGCGGCATCACCACTCGGCAGAGTGCTTGCTGCAGGCCTTGTAAATCGCCGTCATGAGCGGGAGGTCATGAAAGAAAGTATCGAGGAGGTCGGCAGACATGTAGCGCATGATCTGGATCGATTCCTGAACACACTTGGTACGATTGCTTCTATTACGCCATTATTGGGTTTGCTTGGGACCGTAATCGGTATGATCAAGGTGTTCGCTGTTATTACTGCACAAGGTGTTGGTGATCCTGCAGTTCTGGCAGGTGGTATTTCCGAAGCTTTGATTACTACCGCAGCAGGTTTAACCGTTGCGATACCAACGCTCATGTTTTATCGCTTTTTTCGTGGACGTGTTGATGAACTGATTATTTCCATGGAGCAGGAAGCTATTAAGATGGTGGAGGTTATGCATGGACAGCGGGAACAGGAAACAGGAGGAAGTGAGTGAATCTTCGTCCTCAACGCAAGGAAGATGTGGATTTAAATATAACGCCGCTTATTGATGTCGTATTTTTATTATTGATTTTCTTCATGGTTTCAACGACCTTCGAACGGGAATCTGAGATAAGCATTACTTTGCCGGAAGCAAGCGAAGAATATACTGAAACGAAACTGGATACAGTAGAAGTCGCAATTGATGCAGAAGGGCGCGTCTATATTAATGAGCAGCAATTGGTGAACACACAGACAATTACGATTCGGGAAGCTATTCGTGACGCTGTCTACGATATGGAAGAGCCGCCAATAGTGATTAGTGCAGATGCCAAGGCGACACATCAATTAGTAGTACAGGTTATGGATGCAGCACGACAACTGGATCTGACCAAGATAACCTTTGCCACACAAGAGATTGAGGAAAGTATCGAATAAGAACCTATAGTTGTTGAGATAAACCATGTTATCACCACAATTTCTGCAGCAACTCTGGTACAACAAGCATCCTCTTTCGTATCTATTATTACCTTTGGGTTGGCTATACGGGGCTTTCATTTCTTTACGTAAATTTGCCTACGTAGTTGGTGTGTTGCCGGTTCAGAAAGTAGAGGTCCCTGTCATAGTTGTCGGCAATATCACAGTTGGCGGAACGGGCAAGACCCCCCTCATTATCTGGTTAGCCGAATACTTCAAAGAAAAAGGCATGCACCCCGGAATTATAAGTCGTGGTTATGGCGGTTCTGCGAAACAATGGCCGCAGCAGGTTAGAGCAGATAGCAATCCCTCAATCGTTGGTGATGAACCAGTGCTAATTGCACAAAGAACACTTTGTCCTGTAGCTGTCTCTCCGAAACGTTACATTGCAGCAAAAGAACTGCTTGAGCATACTGAATGCGATATTCTCTTATGCGATGATGGCTTACAACATCTTAGTCTTTACAGAGACATAGAAATTGCTGTCATTGATGGTGACCGTCGCTTTGGTAATGGTCATTGTTTACCAGCGGGACCATTGCGTGAATCAGTTAATGGACTAAACAAGGTTGATATGATTGTAAGCAATGCCAAGGCTGGCAAAAACGAATTTCTAATGGAATATAAACCGTCGGGGCTTGTTTCTCTGCAGGATGAGAATAAGCAACTGCCGCTTGATTCCTTGCACGGGAATGACGTGCATGCTGTAGCGGGTATAGGGAATCCTCAGCGTTTTTATTCCTATTTACGAAGCATGGGAATAAATATAATTAAACATGAGTTCCCGGATCATTATAATTATAGGCCGGAAGACCTGTCATTTTCAGATGATAACCCTATCGTGATGACGGAGAAGGATGCGGTAAAATGCAGGGGGTTTGCCAATGCAAAATGCTGGTATTTGAAAATAGAAGTAGAAATGAGCAAGACCTTTGAACATCGATTAAACATATTAATGAAGGATTTGAATAATGGATAAAAAGTTACTAGATATTCTGGTTTGCCCGGTGACCAAGGGGCCGTTGATTTATGATAAAGCGAACCAGGAATTGATTTCCCGATCAGCAAAACTGGCTTATCCAATACGAGATGAAATACCGGTTATGCTGGAAAATGAGGCACGTGCCGTAAGCGATGAAGAACTGGAGAAACATAAAAGGTGAGTTTTTCCTTTGAAGTTGTTATTCCTTCCCGATATGGCGCTAGCAGACTACCTGGGAAACCGCTGCTGGAAATAGGGGGTAATACACTTATTCAGCATGTCTACAAGTCAGCCTGTAATAGTCAGGCGGATGGCGTGATAATCGCCACCGACGATGAGCGAATAGAAGATTTAGCGCGTTCATTTGGCGCTGAGGTAATAATGACATCAAGGGAACATACTTCCGGAACTGATCGTATTACAGAAGTTATAGAGAGAAAGAACTATCAAGACGACGTGATTGTTGTGAATGTGCAGGGAGATGAATATGGTTTGCCATCGGAGCTAATTGATCAGGTTGCCAGCGCATTAAATGATAATCCTGATAAGCTGATGGCAACGTTGTGTGAAAAAATCGAGCAACTTGAAGATAGTAATAATCCTAATATGGTTAAGGTAGTTCGTGATAAAAACAACACGGCTCTCTATTTTAGTCGCTCAACTATTCCATGGCAGGAAAAAGGGAAGAAACTAAAAGGAAATGTTAGCCCTGTATATCGACATATCGGGATATATGCTTACCGTGCGGGTTTTTTGAAGCAATTTAGTAAGCTTCCTGTGTGTCCTCTGGAAGAAACAGAAAAACTGGAGCAGCTACGGGCCATATATAATGGCTATAGTATCCATGTGGAAGAAGCCTGTACGGAAAGCGGTATAGGTATTGATACAGAAAAAGATTTGGAGCTGGCGCGCAGCCTCGAAGCAAAGCAGGTGAGCGGGTAAAACTTTTGAAGGCTAGCGATTACGGAAAGTGATACGGCCTTTGCTCAAGTCATAAGGTGTCATTTCGACAGTAACTTTGTCTCCTGTCAGGATACGAATGTAATGTTTTCGCATTTTGCCGGAGATATGTGCAGTGACGACATGTCCATTTTCAAGTTCCACTCGGAACATTGTATTGGGTAGGGTTTCAATAACCGTGCCCTCCATTTCTATTTGATCTTCTTTTGCCATCAGGTTTTCGCTATTTTTAAAAGACGCGCATTTTGCCCTAAATCATAACAACAGGCAAAGCTTCTTATCTAATTGCTTAGAAGAGCTCCTTGAACCAGTCGTTATTCCGGTAATACTCAAGTGGCTGATATTCATCTTTGTAACTCATCTTTTTACAATTCTCAATCCAGTATCCAAGATAAAGTGAGCTTAATTCCTGCTTTTTAGCCTCTTCAATTTGATAAAGAACGGCAAAACGACCGAGGCTAAGCTGAGAATAATCGGGATCAAAGAAGGTATAGACCGCGGATAAGGCATTTTCCATGATATCAACAATAGCCACTGCCACCAGGGTGTTGTCCAGACGCATTTCGTAGAAAACAGTTTTAGCCCAGCTTGCCGTCAAAAACTGCATATAACTGTCTGGTGTGGGATTATCCATGCCGCCACCTGTATGTCGACTTAGTAAGTATTTCTCATAAAGCGAATAGTGCTCAACATTAAAAACGGCATCGAGTCTATTGATCGTCAAATTTCGATTTAGCTTCCATGTTCGTTTTTGATTACGCGAAGGCTTGAATTCATTAACAGGTATGCGTACAGGCACGCAGGAGGAGCAATTGTCACAATGCGGGGTGTACAAATGTTCACCACTACGTCGAAATCCGCAATCAGCCAGAGCTGAATACAATCGTGTGTTTTTTTTGAAGTGAGGATCTGCAAACAGGGTTATCGCCGCCCGGTCTGGTAAGTAATTACAATCGTGTGGCGGCGTCGCGTAAAAATTTAGTTTTTGTTCCTGACTCATAAAGAAGCTTGCTCGACTGGCCAGGATATTGGATTGGATGGAATACAGTAATTATCCAGAAAACTAGTGAATAGTTTTCGTTGCATCGGGGCGGCACCCAGGCTATGCAAGTGTTTTGAATATACTTGGCAATCAATCAATCTGAAGTCGAGTTCCTGAATTGTCTGGACCAGGTGTACCAGAGCAACTTTAGAAGCATCCGTCATCCGACTGAACATTGATTCACCGAAAAATATTTTTCCGATAACAATCCCATAAAGGCCACCAACAAGCTCTGAGTTGTGCCAGCACTCGACTGAGACTGCATGCCCCTGATGATGAAGTGAAATATACGCTTGTGTCATGTCAGTTGTTATCCATGTACCAGTATCAGCTTCACGAGGCTCAGAGCATTCATGAATAACTTTTTCAAATGCCTGGTTGAAACTAACGTGGAAATGTCCTTTTCTTAGTGTCTTGGAAAGGCTTCTGGATATTTTTAAATTCGCAGGCTCCAGCACACAACGAGGATCCGGTGACCACCATAGAATCGGTTGGCCTTCACTATACCAGGGGAAAATACCTCTCTGGTAAGCACTCAATAATCGTTCTGAACTTAAATCACCACCAATGGCAAGCAAGCCATCGGGATCACGCAGGGCAGAGTTTACATCTGGAAAATCATTTGCAATGACATTATCTGCTACCCAGTAAAGGTGATTGTCAGCTGATTGTTCCTTGTTGGTACTAGTCATTCTTTTATCTTGTAGGGTAAATGCTTGTTCAGTTCATCTATATAGAAATCTATTTCTTTTGTTTCACGAACCAGAAAGTTTTCGATGACATCGCGAAAACCTTCATGCTTAATCCAATGACAAGACCAGGTGGGTACCGGGTCAAAACCACGGCTAAGTTTGTGTTCGCCTTGTACACCCGCATCAAGGGTCTGTAAGCCATTTTTAATACAATAATCTATAGTCTGGTAATAGCACAACTCAAAATGTAAAAAAGGAAGTTGTCTGCTACAACCCCAATGGCGACCATACAGCGTATCTTTACTCAGCATGGCAAAAGCGCCGGCAACATAATTCCCATCCTTTTTTGCCAATATCAAGAGCGTAGATGACGGCATTTTATCACTTAACAACTTGAAAAAATCCAGAGTCAGGCGTGGATTACCCCAGCGTTTATGAAAGGTGGAGCAGTAAAAGTCATAAAATGTATGCCACTGTGAATCACTGATCTCTGCACCACTGAGAACTTCGACTTCGACACCGGACTCAATTGACTGTTTACGTTCACGCAGTATTTGTTTCCGTTTTTTGCTGGTCAAACTGTCGAGAAAATCCTGAAAATCACGATATCCCTTATTGTGCCAGTGAAATTGAAAGCCTTTACGTGCCAGAAAGTCATGTTCCTTGAACACCTGGCTATCGTCATCAGCAGGAAACAAACAGTGAAATGACGAGATGTTTGCAGACTCAGCGGATTCTAGTAATTGCTTAATGATGAGATCACGTATAAGCGTAGCGTCAGTCTTATCTCCATTGACGAGCAATCGCTGACCCCGCACGGGCGTGAAGGGAATAGCCGAAACGAGCTTCGGGTAATAGTTTCCTCCCGCACGCTCATATGCATCCGCCCATGCCCAGTCAAAGACAAATTCGCCATAAGAGTTGGTTCGAAGATAAAGCGGTAATGCGGCTACTAATTCACCTTCGGCTTCTACTGTTATGTGTCGAGGGAGCCAGCCTTCGGGTTCGAGGCAATTAGTCGTTTCAAGGCCGTATAGAAATTCATGCTGAAGGAAGGGATTTTGTTGAATATTCAGATTGTTCCATTGTTCAGGTGTAATACCACCGAGGCTCTGTTGATGCTTAATGGTGAGATTAGATGCTGTCACAACAAAAATTTATTTTACAGGATAGACAGAACAATCTATTCCCGCTGTTTTCCCTGTTCTAATGTAGAGGTGCGACGCTGATACCGTCTCCAAGAGCTGCTGACATGGCACGCTTGGAGCCACTTAATGAAAATAATGTCTCACGATAGTCGCCATTTTCTAAGAGAAAACGAAATCGAAGCCCTACACCGTTCATTAACCCGACCACTGCTGAGGAGTTAATACTTCCATTTTCCACATATCCGAGGATAAATTCAGCCCAGATATCACCGGATAAACAAGCTGCATCATTAACGGAGGTGTTTGTTGGTTCGCCACTATCTATCTGGAAGGTGGGGCAGAAATCGTCTGGAAAGCGAATCAAATCGCGACTCAGGGTAAACCTTGCACGTACTGCGTCTACAGAATCCTTGTAAATCTCCAGGGTATAACCAGTTTCATTCTTGATTATGGCCACACTTGTAACGGTATTAGTGTCCATATCATTGTGCATAATAATATTCCATTCTGCAGCGCTAACCGGGACAAGGGCGAATATCAAATAGCACGACAACAGTGAGCGCAGGGTCCTTAACACTTTGTTTTCGGAATTATGGGAGATTTTGTTTAACGCAAAAATCATAAGTCAAAGCTACATGCGAGTTCCGAGTTTATGTGGTTTTTATGCATAAAACTTATCATAGCTTAGGACATAAATCACAGGAATAAGCCCTGTTTACATCACAATTTCGCAAAAACCTGATAATTGTGAGACAAATACTGGAATTTGCTTCCCGCTATTTGGACTCTTCGCCTTTTGTGTAAATGGGGAAGGGCATGACATTTTCGCCACCACCGCTACCGTCAGTGATTTTCGGGGTGCCCTGCTTCTTTACTTCATCGATTCGGATAACAGAATGCATGGGGATATAGGTGCGGTTAACTTCAGCAAATTCAGACTTCAGGTTTTCCTCAGAAGGATCAACAACAATAGAGGTTTTTTCACCAAAAACCAGTTGTTCGATTTCAATAAAACCAAACATTGCGCCCTGATGTACGCTTTTGGCGTAAATCTCATAAATCTTACCCTGATTATGGAATATGACCTTGTATAAGGTTTTTTTTGGCATACTAGCTCCTCAAAATGGTGCGCGATTCTACCACAGTTAATGCATTTTAATAGCGTATCCGACTATATCTAATTCTGGTCTATTTCAATTGAGGGAATATCCTGTAGTTGCTGGATAAATTTATCTAATCCTCGGCTGTAGCCAGGTTGGCTGATCATAAAGCCATCATTGTGACCGCCACTGATATTAATAAAAGATTTCGGGTATTCCGCACGCTGATAGAGCTTCTGGCCGAGATGGTAGGGCACCAATTCATCGTCTGGACTGTGTATAAAAAGGATTGGGCAGTGAATCTTATCTATTCGCTCGATGCTCGCATAATGAATTCTGCCCATCCATTTAACCGGGAGATAAGGGTATATCAGCGACGCCATATCACTAATAGATGTGAATGTTGATTCCAAAATCAGAGCGGCGGGTCGATGTTTCTGAGCCAGCCAGCTTGCAACGCCACCGCCAAGAGAGCGTCCAAAGATAATGATATCCTCGCCTGACAGGTGCTGGTCATTTACAAGGTAATTCCAGGCAGCTTCAGCATCCCGATAGGTTCCTGCCTCAGTTGTCTTTCCTTCGCTTTGCCCATAACCACGATAATCAATTATTAATATTGAAAGCCCGAGTTGATGAAAAATATTCAGCGAATCCAGTCGCTGTGAAATGTTGCCAGCATTACCATGAAGGAACAGCAAGGTCTGTTTGGAGTCAGGGTGGGGGATATACCAGCCATGAATAGTGACTCCGTCCTCTGTGATCAGAGAGACATTCTCAAATTTCAAATTGATATCTTCAGGGCTTAATGAGAGCTGCTGGCTTGGAAAATAGATAAAATTTGATTGAAAGACATAAAGGAGCATGCACAGGCATATCCAGACAGAAACAAGGATAAAAATTAAGGAGGAAAGCATTCGTTTTAGAACAGGCATCATCTTGAATAGTCAAAGCTTACATCAATAAGACATAGTCTAAATTGAATTAATCTGTA
>JABHFC010000233.1 GCA_018676275.1 Gammaproteobacteria bacterium
CGCAATCATAAACTGATGATTCAAAAGTGCAGTAACTGTAATCATTATCAATTTTATCCACGTATCATATGTACCGAATGCATGAGTCAGAACGTGGAGTGGATAGTGGCATCAGGCCTGGCCGAAGTAAGCAGCTTTACTATTGTTCGGCGTCCTGTCTCAAAGGCCTATGCAGATGAAGTGCCCTATGTAGTTGCATTAATCAAGCTGGACGAAGGCCCAACAATGATGAGCAATATAGTTGAATGTGATATTGATAATGTCAATATCGGCATGCGGGTTGAAGTTTTGTTCGAAGACTGGTCAGAAGAAATTTCGATACCGAAGTTTCGCCCTGTAGAATAAGCTTTCCAGCGTTATATTTAGCATTCGTTATCACTCTATGCAGAGTTAGGTTAATTTGATTCAGGAGTAAGTACGATGGATGTAAAGAAACTATTCAGCCTCGAAAATAAAGTAGCTGTCATTACCGGTGGCTCCAAGGGACTTGGCTTAATGATAGCCGAAGGTTTCGCTGAAGCTGGCGCGAAACTTATTCTATGTTCGAGAAAACTGGACGAGTGTGAAGCAGCTGCGGAAAAAATGCGTGCACTTGGTGTCGAATGCCACGCAACTGCCTGTGATGTTGCAAAAGAAGATGATGTGAAAGCGATGACTGCATTTGCCCTTAAGCAATTCGGGAAAGTTGACATACTGGTCAATAACGCTGGTATGGCCTGGGGTGATGAACTCGAAGATACTCCTTTGGAAAGATGGGACCAGATTTACAATACCAATGTGCGTGGTACATTCTTATGTACAACTGAAATTGGTCGAAACATGATTGAGAATAAAAGCGGCAAGATAATCAATCTTTCTTCTATGACCGCTTTTAGAGCCTCAGATCCGGCAATCGCTATTACTCCTGCCTACGCTTCCACAAAGGGCGCATTAGCTACCTTAACCAGAAGTCTCGCGCGCTACTGGGCAAAACACAACATCACGGTCAACGGTATTGCACCGGGTATCTTTCCCAGTAATGCAACAAAAGGTCTGGATAAGAAAGAAAAAGAAATGGAAGCCATGATCCCTCTGGGTCGCCTGGGTTATACAGATGATTTCAAGGGCACCGCTGTGTTTCTTGCATCCCCGGCTGCCGACTATATTACCGGTCATATCCTCGTTGTTGATGGTGGCATGCTTACATAGCAATAGCTAATAATTCTGGCTTAATTAACTCTAAAAAACTGACTTCAAATAATGCAGGAAAAACTAACAACAATTGAAGAGGCTATTAGCAAAATAAGCAATGGGGATGTAGTTGCTCTGCAGACTATGGCAACAGTAGCCTCACCAATGACACTTGTACGGGAACTGATACGCCAGCAAAAAAGAGAACTGGGCCTGGTAGTACTTGTAGGTGGCATCCCGGTGGACTTGCTGGCAGCCGCTGGCGTGATCAATCGTCTTATCGGCGCTGCCGTTACTATGGAGCAGTTTGGTCTCTGCCAGCAATATCGTCAGGCGGTTGAACAAAGACGTATTCGTGTAGAAGAAATTTCCGAAAGCGTCCTCAATGCACGTTTAGGTGCAGGCGCAAGAAATCTGCCTTTCCTGCCAACACGTGGTGCTATCGGTACCGATCTGATGAAAGAAAATCCGGACAACATGAAGTTACTGGATGATCCTTTCGGCGGTTTGCCAGTGATTGCCTGTCGTGCACTGGTACCGGATGTTGCGCTTATACATGCTCACCGCGCTGATCGCTTTGGCAATATTCAATATGAGCCCACCGCGCTGTGGCCGGACATGGGAATTATGCCCTACGCAGCAAAACAGGTGATCGTCAGCGTCGAGGAAATTGTTGATACGGAAGTACTACGTCTTAACCCTGATAGAACCGTATTACCCGGCTTTATGGTCGATGCTGTGGTTGAAGTACCCTATGGTGCCCACCCGACTTCTTTCTATCCTGATTACGGGTATGACAGTGACTTTCATCGTCAATGGACCAGCATCTCACGGGACAATGAGAAGGTTAAAGAATTTATCAGTCGTTATGTTCACTCCCCGGCCAACCAGCAAGAGTATCTCGAAGCAATCGGCGGGGAATCAGTGTTGAATTACATTGCAAAGTGGGAACAGGCCGAATGAGTCTCGACTGGCAAAACAGTCCGGTGACTGATGACTATAGTATAGAAGAATTGCTTATCACCGTACTGGCGGATCAATTTCGAAATGATGATCAGGCGACCAACGGTATGGGATCATTTATTCCGGTCGCTGCTTTTATGCTGGCAAGAAAAACTCATGCTCCCGATCTTATCTGGCTCGCTGGCACTGTAGGTCTGGAACCACGACCAGAACGTATCCCGGCATCCACACTTGAAGCACCTTTATGGAAAGATTCCATAATGTATATCGAACAATATGGCGACGCCTGGCATTTATTATTCAGTAGTCGCTGGATCGAAAAATTTTGTGTTGGCGCCGCACAGCTGGATCAGTATGGTAATGCGAACAACTCAATCATTGGTTCTGATTACCATGCACCAAAGGTACGTTTGCCCGGCACTGCAGGTTTGGCGGATCTTTGTTCGCTGGGTAAGAAACTCTATTACTGGAATCTGAATCATTCATCTCGTTCGCTGGTGGAGAAAGTGGATTTCATCAGCGGCGCAGGTTACCTTGAGGGCGGCGATGCGCGTGACAAACTCGGACTTGCTAACGGTCCGCAGCTGGTAGTCACCAATCTGGCCGTCATGGATTTTCACCCTGAGAGTAAACGCATGCAATTAAAATCAGTGCATCCGGGTGTAACAGTCGAACAGGTACAGGATGCGACCGGGTTTGAATTAATATTACCGGATGGTGATGTACCCGAAACAAGCAAGCCAACAAAAGCGCAGGTGAAACTTATTCGCGAGGATATAGATCCTGATGAAATGCGTAATAAGTAAACTATTCTATGGGTGACAGTTTGAATCTCCAGAATATTGTCCAGATTGCCTACTATGTAAATGATGTCGAAGCAGCGGCGCAAAAAGCCCATGCTACATTTGGCACTGGCCCGTTCTTTATTTATAAAAACATTGAATTGCTTGACGTAAGTTACCGTGGGCAAAAATCAGAACTCGATCACAGCTCAGCCTATGCACAGGCAGGTCCGTTGATGATTGAATTTACCCAGCAGAATAATAATGCGCCTTCTGCTTTTACAGATATGTATCCTAATCATGAAGAAGGTTTTCATCATGTCGCTATTTTTGTCGATAATGTCAGCGAAGAAATGTCGAGCTTAAACAACGAAGGTTATGAAACAGTAACTCATTATTTTACCCGTGATGGAAACGTTGAGGTTGCGTTTATCGATACCCGTGCAGTTCTGGGACACATGGTGGAGCTTTATAAACCTGTAGATGCCTTAACCCGATTTTATTCAGCGGTGGCCAAATCTGCGGATAATTGGGATGGTAAAGAACTTTTCAGATATATTAAATAGGGTCTAATTTCCCAACTAGTAGCGGAGACAAGTCAATGAAATTACCAACTGATCAGGCTATTTGGCAAAATGCATGGGTTGTACCTGATGCTGAAGCTGCTGCCCTGCAATGGGTTAAGAATTTTAATGTCGGCCCATTTTTTGTAACAGAATATGGCGACGATAAGTTAACGGACCTGGTTTACCGTGGCCAACCCGGGTCTTTAAATATCAAAGTTGCGTGTAGTCACGCAGGTCCGGTGCAGATCGAACTTATAGAGAGACTGGATGACAAACCAACGCCTTACAGCGATACAGTGCCCGTAGGCGAGACACGTTTTCATCATATAGCTGCCTGGACTGATGATATGGATGCAGACCTTGCGCATTATGCTGAACAGGGAGCGGAAGCCGCAATTACAGGTCGCGTCATTGATTTCGTACGTTTTGCTTATATTGATACGCAAAGCACTCTCGGTTGTATGGTGGAGCTGGTGGAACGGCATCCGGTTTTCTCAGATGTACTAAAAGAACTAGAGAACATTTGTATTAACTGGGATGGCAAAGAGCCTTTAAGAGAAATGCCAACTCTCGGTTAATTGTAAATTACACAGGCTCATCAGCAATTATCATATTGAAGATGAAAAAAACAGCATATAAAGTTGATATTGAAGATAGTGTTCTTGCTGATCTGCATGATCGTTTGTGCAAGACACGATACCCTGATGATCTCGAAAATCAGGATTGGCGTTACGGAACAAATACAGACTATTTGAAAGAGCTGGTTGATTACTGGATCTCTGATTATGACTGGCGCAAGGTCGAAGAAGAAATTAACACCTACGCCAATTACCGCACAGAAATTGATGGCAACCCTATCCATTTCATTCATGAAAAGGGCAAGGGACCAAATCCTGTACCTCTTATACTTTCCCACGGCTGGCCCTGGACTTTCTGGGATTTTAAAGACGTTATCGGTCCGCTCTCCGATCCAGCCAGTTTTGGCGGTAATCCTGAGGACGCCTTTGACGTAATTGTACCTTCCTTACCAGGCTTTGGCTTTTCTACGCCTTTGCAGAAAACCGGTATCAATTTCTGGCGCACAGCGGATCTCTGGACAAAGTTGATGCGTGATGAACTGGGTTATGATCGCTTCGGCGCACAGGGAGGAGACTGGGGTTCCATTATCAGCGCACAGCTTGGTCACAAGTATGCAGAACACCTGATCGGGGTACATCTCAGTTTGTCTTTCCCTCTGGATTTTTTCGTCAAAGGTCTGCCATCTGAAGATGAATATGCCGATGACGAAAAACATAATTATCATCACACCCAAAAAAGAATGTTACATGCCACAAGCCATGTCTCGGTTCAATGTACTGATCCGCAAACCATTGCTTCAGCGCTGCATGATTCACCGGCAGGCCTGCTTTCATGGCTTGTGGAACGGCGCCGCAACTGGAGTGACTGCGACGGTGATGTGGAAAAAGTTTTTTCCCGCGATGATTTGATCACTACTGCTATGATTTACTGGATCACCAACTCCTACGTCAGCTCGGCACGTTTTTACTGGGAATCTGCTCATCACCTCTGGTCACCTGCACATGATCGTATGCCTGCGATAGAGGCACCAACAGCAATAGCCCTGTTTCCACAGGAATTATGTCTGATGCCCCGTCACTTCATGCAGAGCTACTATAATCTCAAACAACTGAATACGATGCCTGAAGGTGGACATTTCGCCCCATCTGAACAACCTGAACTATTGGTCAATGACGTACGAGAGTTTTTTCGTACATTAAGAGACTAGTTGTAATGCACCAGCAATACAAATTCGCCATAGTGTAAAACCACATAACAGTTAGAGAATAAAATGAAAAGACTCGATGGAAAAGTAGCCGTCATAATCGGTGCAGCAGCAAAAGATAATATGGCACAAGTTATTGCGCGACGATATGCAGATGAAAATGCGAAGGTAGTTGTTGCCGGTCGAAAAGAAGAAACTTTGAAGGAGTTTGCTGATGAAATCAATGCTAGTTATGCGCTTTGTGATATTACAAAGAAAGATGATATCGAATCACTATCAAAATTTGCTGTCGATACTTACGGTAAAGTAGATATTGCTATTAACTGTGCCGGTTGGGGTTTACTGGAAAAGCTGCAAAAGACAACGGAAGAGCAACTCAACGCTGTCACCGCCTTACATCTCAATGGTTCATTTTTCTTTCTACAGGTTTTCGCAGGACAAATGAGTGAAACAGGTGGGGGTTCGATAGTTCTTACATCTTCAGCTTCCGTATATTGCACGCTATATCATCATGCAGCCTATATAGGCACAAAGGCTGGTGCTGATGCTGTCATGCGTTGCTTTGCAAATGAATTCGGTAGTAAAGGAGTAAAGATAAACGCAATAGCACCTGGACTTACATCAACACCGATGACCGAAAATGAAATTAACACACCCGGCTTACTGGATGCATTTCTGAAAGAATATCCGATGGGTCGAATTGGCACCACCGAAGATGTAGCCAACGCCGCGTTATGGCTCGCATCAGATGAAAGCTTCATGACCGGTCAGGTGTTGCAGATAAATGGAGGCTTAACCTTACGTCGTAATCCCCTGCCCTGGGAAATAAATGCTAGCATGAAGGCAGCCACGGAAGATAAGAAAAAATAAAGTTCATAGAATATTTGTGTGTTCAGTAATACTATCGAATCGCAAATTTAGTTACAGCAATTTACCTTAGGTACAGGAGACAGTCATGAGTGTAATGGTTTTACTAGAATTACAATCCAACGTAGAAAATATTGAACAACTAAAATCAACTTTTAGAGATATGCTGGCTGACACGCGTAAATATGATGGTTGCCAGGGTGTTGAAACATTTAATAATCAGGATGACCCGAATCAACTGGTACTGGTAGAAAAATGGGAATCCCGTCAACACTACGAAGCCTATCTTGCATGGCGCACCGAATCAGGCGCATTGGATGCTGTCGTATCGATGACATCCGGAGCACCCAGCATCCGTTATTTTGATTATATTGATATCTAATATTTCAGCAGGATTGGATGATTATTGATAAGGATATTTCAATCAGAGTCTAAGCCCAAAACATCGTTTATAAGTTTACTGTTCCAGTAAAACGGCTGGATCTCTTTTATCAGGTTCTCTTCAAAGTGATAAATCTCAGCAACTTCACTGGAGAAGGAAATATTTGTTTTTTTTCCAACCCCACTAATTTTTGCGACCAGTAGAACATGCTTATCACCCTCCGAAAAATATTGCGGAGCAACCTTAAACTCTTCAAATGAATCGATGAAAATTATGCTAGCCAGCTTCCTGAAACCATCAATACCTTTGTATACGCCTGCATAAGGTAAGGAGTCAGACTCCCTGACCGAAAACTCTTCGTGACAAAAGTTTTCGAGCTTTTCCCAATTACAAGCGACCGCTGTATCCAGAAATTTTTTGACAATCTCTGCCTTACTGCTTTTCATTTAAACCAAGCTTATAGACACGTGTTGCAGTGTCATGAAACAGTGCAGTTCTTTCTGATTCCGAATAGTCCTTGCTCAGGCGCTTAAATGCATTCCAGAGAACAGCGTAAGAACAGGATGCCTTATCGACGGGAAAGTTGCTTTCAAACATGCATCTTTCTGCTCCAAAGTAATCAATACAGGTTTTGTAATAAGGTGCCATAGTCTCTGCCAGTTCAATAGAACCAGGTGGCACGTCCCGTTTATGCCAGCCAAAACCCATCATGGTTAAGGTTAAACCTCCAAGTTTAACCATCACATTTTCACATTTTGAAAGCTCAGCTATATTATTTTTCCAGGTATCAAAAACTTCTTCACGTTTTCCCGCGTAAGGTCCTATACCTAGCGGACCACCGATATGATTCAATATAATGCAAAGATTGGGAAATGATTTTGCCAGTTCAACAAGCTCAGGTATCTGATGAAAATAGACCCATGCATCAAATGTTAAGCCAGCTTTGTCTACACAACTCAGACCTTTTCTGAATTGAGCATCTCCAAGAAGACCTTCTACAGGATTCGTATGCGAATCATGGATTCTTTCATCCTTATCTCTTGCCGAAGAATAACGAAAGCCGCTAACTCTTCTGCTCGCCTCAAGATGTGCCTCAATTACCGGTACAACTTCAGTACCAAGTCTTAGATCTGCAAATGCAACTATGCCCTGAGCGATTTGAACAGCTTCAGTATTCTCATTACTGAGCTTATCAACGAATTCGGTTTCGCCAACAGGACGAAAAATCTCAGGACCATAATCTCTGTATTTCTGTAAACATTCCACGAAAACCGTTCTTACAATATTATGGCCACTCCGAAGATCCAACAACAACTCATCAAGTAGGTAACGACTATTCGGATATTCCCAGACATGATGATGCGGATCACAAATAGCTAACTCCGGTTCCAGTGCTTCTTCTACGGTTAAGGCGAGCCAGTTTGTTTTATCAATCATAAAGAGCTAATAATATTTAATTTAGAGTAGATATTTTAATAATTATCAGCAAAAATCTTAACTGCTTTCTGATAATCGAAGAAACTTCTGTCATAATATAGCACCAATTAAGTTTACATAAGTAATGCGTCATCTGGAGGCATCATGAACAAAGCGTACAAAGAAATCTTAAGTTTGATGAACGAATATTGTTACAGCATCGACAAAGGAGATGTTCAAGGTTTTGCTGAATTATTTGCAAATGGCTCATTTGGCGTGCTCGGTTCTGACGATGGCATAATGACGGGCAAAGACGAAGTGCTTGCCTACCTGAGTAGAGTAATAATGTATGACGGCAAACCAAACACGAAACACTGTTTGACCAACGTTCAGATTGATATTGATGAAGATGCAGGGAAAGCAACAGCACAATCTTACGTCACAGTTATCCAGGCTGTACCCCCTGATTTTCCCTTGCAGGCGATTTTCAGCGGTCACTATTATGACAACTTTGCGTTAGTAGAAGGTGAATGGCGCTTTCGCACACGTGAGATATCACCTGATCTGGTTGGTGATCTCAGTGTGCACCTTGCAGAAGCACTTTGATTTTATTAGTAAAGCTTACGCTTAAAGCCAATTTATGCGGGCGCGCTCATTTCAGCGCCGGGTAAAGGATTAAAGTAATGTAAATCAACCTTGCGTTTGGCGATTTTCCAAACGCCATCACGACGTTCAAAGTCATCGCTATAACTTGCATTGACCATTTGTACGATTTCCTCCTTACTCGCCCCCATACAGTCACAGTTACAAATACCATGAGCGTGATCTGCATCTGAAAACTCAATGCGCAGGTTAGTAGTCAAATGATGTGTCTCGCGCCAAAAAGGATAGAGAATCTCATCAACTGCTTTTTTTATCTCGGTAGTACCATTAAAGACACCAAAGGGTGGGCCGATGTCCCAGACCGCATCTTCATGCCAAATAGACATAAATCTGTCCGCATCAAAACTATCGAATCCAATACAATAATCTGAGACCAGGTCGCGCAATGCCGCTCGGCTTTCCAGTTCATCTACACGTTTTAATAGGGCATCAATTTTGTCTTCATTTGCAGTCATCTGTTAACTCCCAAAGTTTTCAACATCTGTATTTTTTCAATATCAGGCTTTTACTTCTGTATGCGCGGCCTGCGCAGCGATAAAGCCAAATGTAAGTGCAAGACCGATCGTATGACCCGCGCCCCAGTAAGCTTCGCCGGAAGGGCTGGCAATACAGTTACCTGCACCGTAAAGACCAGGTATTGGCTCATCTCGGGTATTAAGAACACGCGCACTTGCATCTATCATAGGTCCGCCATTGGTATCCAGTGCTCCCGGTGCCAGCATAATTGCATAATACGGTCCTTTTCCTGTTATCGGGTACATCGTGTTATTCGGTTTATCATTGGCTGGCCACTGGCTTTTTGCATTCATCGGTGAAAATACTTTTTGCCACTCCCTGTCATAACCCGAATCGCCTCGCCCAAAATCATCATCCTTACCAAGCTCGGCCAATTTATTAAATCGCTTGATAGTCGCTTTTAGATTTTTTGTAAATGCCGGATCCAATGAGAAACCACCTGTGCGGGCGGTGATCTGAGCAAACCTTTTTTGTAGTCGTTCAGCTAATTGTTCAAGACTATCGCCCTTGATGACATAACTGGCACCACTGGTTTCCGGCGGCAATGGATGAGCACCGGCATAGGCTTCGGCAGTCCGCTGATCATAAACCATCAACATAATGTGATTAGGAAATTCAGCCTCTGAAGGGTTATAGACACTATGAATTTCGGTACGGTCATTATAATTGCGTTTTTCATTTACCACGCGTTTACCATAACGATTTACCTGGATCATGGAGTCACCGGGTGGAAAGAACACACCTGATGAAAGCACACGATTATCCAGTGCCTGTTCCAGTATTATCTGCGTACGCCAGGCTCCGGAGAGATTGCCCATGCGCGCACCGGCAGCACCGGCAATATTTATAAAGTCTCCTGTCGACATTGGACTGGCACAGGCACCATAAATATTGCTACGTTGATAGTTTGCGATAAATTTTTCGTTGTGGACATATCCACCAGTGGCAAAAATCACTGCTTTGCGTGCGCGCAGAGTAACAACCTTTGCACCATTACGTGTTTCAATACCGATCGCTCGTCCTTCATCATTCACGACAATACGTTCTGCACGATGTCCCAGTAAAACAGGAATTTTCTTTTTATCAATTCCTGCTTTCATTTGTTGCATCAAATGAGCACCAAGTCCGGTATCTCCATCACCAATGGTGACGCCAAGCGCGCGACC
>JABHFC010000001.1 GCA_018676275.1 Gammaproteobacteria bacterium
CAGCAGGGTCATCTCCTTCCCAGATTATCGCTGTTTGATCACCTCGTGATTGTAAATGTCTATCCAGGCAATTGTATGACACATTAAGTTTAGCTCCTTCGAACCACTTAATAGTTGCGGAGTTAAAATCACAATCCTGAACCTTGTCCCACTTTTTATACCAGCTTATAAATTCATCTGCCTGTCCCGCCCAGAAACTATCCGGGTCTTCAACAGACTGTTGATACATCGCCAGGTATTTTTCATTATCACAATGTGCATGACTACTGACTGCCTCCGGTACCGGATGAGTTTTTACTTCAAACATATGAATTCTCCACTTTAATTATTTGTGTTCTGTAATTCCTGTTTCTAATTTTAATACTTATTGGCCCAGACCAGTACTGCTAAACACTTTCTTTAGCAGGTCCGTTGTACGTTCAATCGGGTTTTCCCGAATTTTCTTCTCTTCAGCGGCGACCACAAGAAACAGTCCATCCATAGCCTTATTGGTAACATAATCATCCAGATCCAGTTTGTCGGTGTCCATGTAACTCGATAAAAAGCCCAGCTTATCTGTAAGCTTTTTATAGCTGGATGTAACACCAACTTTATTCGTGGCATCTTTGACAATAGGCAAAAACTTCCCTTTTAACTTTTCTCCGCTATGTAAACGGAAATACTGAGTGGCAGCATCGTCTTCACCCTGTAGTATTTCCTTTGCATCTGAAATACTCATTTCCCTGACTGAATCTGCAAAAATAGAAGCCGCTTCCGGCACAGCCTTTTCTGCCGCTCGATTCATTGTTTCTACAAAATTATCAGCAACTTTATCCTGACCAATCTTACGCAGTCCTTTTTCAACTTTTTTCAATGAGTCTGGCATCGGTATTTTGACCTGGGGATTGGCAAGAAAACCATCTTCTTTTCCCAGTAATGAAACGGCGGAACGTGTGCCCTTTGTCAAAGCTTGCTTGAGTCCATCGACAATATCCGATTCTGATAGCCCAGCTGTTACTTTCTTTACGACTTCTTCTGTGCCTTCATCCTCGTCACTAAACACTTTAAGCAGGTCGCGCCAGCCTGCCTGGGCATTAACGCTGAAAAACAGGAAAAATAAACTGAAAAGCACATAGAAACGCGGATTAAATCTGGTTAGCATAGCAATGGTGAGCTCCTGGAATGACCTGGTTAATTATCACGGTCATCCAGTATAACAAATACGATAATCTTACATTCAAGCTAATTATGGGGAGTTAATAATGGATAATAAAATTGTGTTAATTATTTTGGCGATTTTCCTTCCGCCAATTGCCGTATTCATGAAAAAAGGGGCCGGTAAGGACCTGATTATTAATATAGTGCTCTGTATTTTGTTTTTCCTGCCTGGTGTCATCCACGCGCTCTGGCTGGTAACCAAGTAGATTAGAGGTGTAAATATACTGGTTTTTGCCCCTGCCTTACCTGCATCACTTATAGGGGTGTAAATAAAAAAAGGGTGTGCATTCCTGCACACCCTTTTTTATTACAACTTGCTGGATTAAATCAGCGTACTACAAACTCAACCCGTCGGTTCTTTCGTCGATCTTCTTTTGTATCATTTGAAGCGACCGGAGAATTTTCACCCTTGCCCGTGGACATCAATTTTGAAGCATCCACGCCTTGGGAAACAAGGTAATCTCTGACAGAAGCTGCCCGTTTTTCCGATAACTGCTGATTGTAGCTTTCAGCCCCGCGACTATCGGTATGACCTTCAATATCTACATTGACACCAGAGTTCTGCTTTAAGACTTTGACAGCCTGATCCAGAATCACTTCAGAGCCACTTGTTAGCTGAGCACTGTTGAAATCAAAATTAACATTTTCCAGTATCAGTAAAGTCTCACCTGGCAGTGGGCAACCGACAGAATCAACCGTTACACCAGCAGATGTGTCGGGACATTGGTCCATGTAATCTGCTACACCGTCGTTGTCACTATCGAGTGCACAACCATGGCTATCAACTTCAACACCAGCAGGCGTGCCCGGGCACTTATCATGAGAATCCGGTACACCATCACCATCTGAATCCAGCGGTTTTTCCATCATGGCCGGTTCAGCAGGCGCCTCTCCAACCGGTCCGCATATAAACGCGCCCAGCGCTGCACCACCTGCACCGCCACCAGCGGCACCAGCAACACCGCCCACGGAACCAATTACCGTACCTGCCAGAGCAGTTCTCCAGATACAATATTCATGTTCATCTTGAGTCATCTGTGAAGCACAGGATGACAATAATAATACTGCAATTAATATAATTGGAAGCTTAAGGGTATTCATTTGTCCCTCCCAGGGCACGTAAAATTCGAGATTGCTAAAACGGAGATTGTAAAGCTAAAGTGATCAAATTACTGTGATGCAATTCACAGCCTAAAGACTATATGCTAAGCACAGACCTTATTATTTCGTGTTTCCATAGCGACGTTCAACATAATCATTAACAATTTGTTGAAATTCTCCGGAGATATTATCACCACGTAATGTCATCGCTTTTTCTCCATCGATAAAAACCGGTGCTGTTGGGTTCTCGCCCGTTCCAGGAAGACTTATGCCAATATCGGCATGTTTACTTTCTCCCGGTCCGTTGACGATACATCCCATGACTGCAAGGTTCATGTCTTCAACACCAGGGTAACTTTCTTTCCAGGCCGGCATTTGGCTACGCACATATGACTGAATACTGTCTGCCAGTTCCTGAAAAACTGTGCTGGTAGTACGCCCACAACCGGGACAGGCTGTCACCAATGGTGTAAACGAACGTAAACCCATGGTCTGCAATATTTCCTGTGCCACGATCACTTCTTTCGCGCGATCACCACCGGGTTCTGGCGTAAGAGAAATCCGGATAGTGTCGCCAATACCTTCTTGTAACAAGACACCAAGAGCTGCAGTTGAGGCAACAATACCTTTAGAGCCCATGCCTGCCTCAGTTAATCCAAGGTGCAATGCATAGTCACAACGCGAAGCAAGATCACGATAAACGCTTATTAGTTTCTGTACTCCACTGACCTTGCACGATAAAACAATATGATCTCGGGCAAGACCAATCTCTTCGGCCTTCTCCGCATTACTGATAGCAGATACAATCAGGGCCTCCTGCATTACCTCTTCAGCCTCAAGAGGAGTAGATGACTTTGCGTTGTCATCCATCATTTTCATTAGAAGTTGCTGATCCAGACTACCCCAGTTCACACCAATGCGAACTGGTTTATCGTACTGAATAGCCTTTTCAATCATAGTGTTGAATTGACCATCTTTTTTGCGTCCAAAACCAACATTGCCCGGATTAATACGGTACTTTGCCAGGGCCTGCGCGCATTCCGGATACTTTTCCAGCAATTGATGACCGTTGTAATGAAAATCACCAATAATAGGCACATTGCAGCCCATGCCATCCAGCTTTTCCCATATTGCCGCCACCTGACTGGCAGCTTCTTCCGTATTCACCGTGATACGTACAAGTTCAGAACCCGCCGCTGCCAATTGTTGAATCTGCCTGGCGGTTCCTTCAGCGTCAGCTGTATCGGTATTGGTCATGGATTGAACCACTATTGGTTCACCTCCACCGATACTGGTACCACCTACCTTGACTGGCACGGTCTGTCGACGTGCCAGGCCCCCATTTTTTTCAAGCATGTTTCTCTATTCCTGCAAATTTAGCTGCTGTGAGTCTAACGACCAAGTATAAGCTGTCAAGGTATTTGCCAGCGTGATATCCAGCTATTTATTTAGCCGCGTATTCAGATATCCCGCTGTTCGGATTTTCTTAACAGTAAATCCCCAAATATACTGGACATCTACCAGTCAATCGGTTTACATACGCGTCTTTTTTGACTGCATATCTCTGTTTTTAAGAGAGATTAAGCAGGAAAATTAGCCATCATCATGAGATACTAGTACCTCCATGCAAAAGAAAAATAACTATTCAAGGGATGAACTGATTGCCTGCGGTCGCGGTGAATTATTCGGAGAAGGTAATGCCCAGTTACCACTACCGAATATGCTGATGTTCGACCGCATTACAAGTGTAAGCGAGCAAGGCGGTGTTGCTGATAAAGGTCACATTGTGGCTGAGCTGGATATTAACCCGGAATTATGGTTTTTTGATTGTCATTTTCAGGGAGATCCGGTCATGCCAGGCTGTCTGGGGCTTGATGCCTTATGGCAACTGGTGGGGTTTTATCTGGGCTGGCTCGGCGCTGAAGGACGTGGTCGAGCACTCGGTTCAGGACAGGTCAAATTTACCGGTCAGGTTACACCGAAAAATAAGTTGGTGACTTACCATATTGATATTAAGCGAGTAGTACTCAGGAAGCTGGTTATGGGAGTTGCGGACGGGCGAATGGAAGTCGATGGCAAAGAGATCTATTCTGCAAAAGATCTCCGAGTCGGTTTATTCAAATCAACTGAACAATTTTAGGAGTTTGTCTTGAAACGCGTCGTTATCACCGGTCTTGGAATTAAATCAAGCATTGGCAATAGCAAGGAAGAAGTCTCCACTTCCCTGCGAGAATCCCGTTCGGGCATTGAATTTTCCTCTAAATATGAAGAACTCGGGTTTCGATCCCATGTACACGGCCCGATTCGACTTGACCTGAACAGTCTTATCGATCGTAAACTTAAACGTTTCATGGGTGACACTTCTGCTTTCAGTTATCTTGCTATGCAAGATGCCATTGCTGATGCCGGACTACCGGAGGAAATGGTCTCGGATATCCGCACCGGGCTTATCGCAGGTAGTGGTGGTGCATCAAATGAAAACCTGGTTCTGGCCGTTGATACACTCCGTGAAAGAGGCGCGAAAAAAGTCGGACCGACGATGGTACCGCGCATTATGTCCAGCACTGTCAGTGCCTGTCTGTCTGTCGCATTCAAAATCAAGGGTGTGAACTATTCAATCAGTTCTGCCTGCGCCACCAGTGCGCATTGCATTGGTAATGCTTATGAACTCATTCAAAATGGCAAACAGGATATTATTTTTGCCGGCGGCGGTGATGAAGTACATTGGTCCAGCACCATCCTGTTTGACAGTATGGGTGCATTATCTTCACGCTATAACCAAACCCCCGAGTTAGCCTCGCGCCCCTTCGATGTGGACCGAGATGGTTTTGTGATCTCCGGTGGCGGTGGCATTCTGGTATTAGAAGAACTTGAACATGCCTTGGCAAGAGATGCCAAAATTTATGCGGAAGTTGTCGGTTACGGTGCAACTTCTGACGGCATGGATATGGTAAAACCTTCTGGCGAAGGTGCAGCTCGATGCATGCAACAGGCATTAAGCACTGTGGACAAACCGATTGATCACATTAATGCCCATGCAACCAGTACCCCGGCCGGAGACATTAGTGAATTATTTGCCATCAAAGAAGTTTTTACAGAAAAGCTACCTCTCGTTAGTGCAACCAAATCAATATCCGGTCATGCTCTGGGTGCAGCAGGAGTTAACGAAGCTATATATTCTCTGATAATGCTGGAAGAAGATTTTGTTTTCGGTTCTGCCAATGTGGATAACATGGACGAGAAAGCGGAAGGTATACCGATCGTTACTGAACGTATGGATAATGCCGGACTGGAAACCGTCATGTCGAACAGTTTTGGTTTTGGCGGCACAAATGCAACGCTGGTATTCAAGAAAACTGTATAAGCTTTAAGTAGGGCCACAAAGAAATATCATTTTCAGTTGCTAAATAATAAATCCGTTCGGAGGATCTCTTATGCAAGGTGATATCTTGATTTCACTTGCAGCAATTGGAGTTCTTGGTATTGCCTGCCAATGGCTGGCATGGATGGCCCGCCTCCCTTCAATCATGTTCCTGCTTGTTTGTGGCCTGGTAATTGGTCCTATCACCGGCCTGCTTGATCCGGATTTACTCTTTGGTGATCTTCTTTTTCCTCTGGTATCGCTTTCGGTTGCCGTTATTTTATTTGAAGGTAGCCTTACCCTGAAAATTGAAGAGATAAAAGAACTCCGTTCCGTCGTACGCAACCTGATTAGTATCGGCGCATTGATTACCTGGGGCGTTACTGCAGCGGCGACTCATTATCTACTAGGGTTTGATTTTCAAATCGCATTTTTATTTGGTGCTGTAGTCGTAGTTACCGGACCAACCGTGATCATACCGATGCTAAGAACTATTCGACCTAATGCAAACATTTCCAATATTTTGCGTTGGGAAGGTATTGTAATCGATCCACTTGGCGCACTTCTGGCCGTGCTTGTTTTTGACTTTATCATTTCAAGTCAAAAGGAAAATGCAATAGGTAGCATCTTTTTGATCTTTGGCAATATCGTCCTTGTCGGTACCACAATTGGCGCAATATCGGCGATTGCTCTTGGCTTCGTCCTCAAACGTCATTTGATACCCGAGTATTTACGCAACGTTCTTTCATTAACTCTTGTA
>JABHFC010000234.1 GCA_018676275.1 Gammaproteobacteria bacterium
GCAAGCACATGTTGTGACGTAGCGACAAAGCAAAAAACACACAGTGCGTAGTAAAATTTATTCATAATTCGCCTCCTAAAAAGACAGGAACAATAACGTGAATAATACATAAAAAGCTTATTTTCAGCTTTTTTATAATGTTTATCTAATGAATGGACATTATCATCACATCCAGAATAGAGATCAGTTATTTCTCGTGATGAATTCGACAATTACAGGAATTTTTACCAGTATTACTTCACACAGTGGAGTTAAATTCATACTTGGCATATTCATCAATAGAATTAAACTAAATAGTATTTTTCACTGTATCCTTCGGTGGAATAGCTTAATATCTGATTAACGTTACATATTTAGAAGCAATAACAAGAGGTTATAATAATGCGCAAAATCCTTCTCATTCTTGCTGGTCTGGGCGTGGTTGTCCTGATCGGTGTCGTCATTGTCATCAGCCAAATTGATGTGTCCGAGTATAAAGAACAGGCCTTGGCACAGGTGGAAAAAGCCACCGGACGTAAAGCCAGTATCGACGGTGATCTTGATCTCAGTATTTCATTAAGCCCTGCAATAATTGCTGAGGGAGTCCGGTTTGCCAATGCAGACTGGGGTTCCAGACCCGACATGGCAACCATTAAACGAATCGAAGTAAAAGTTGCCTTGCTACCTTTACTGGGAGGTGAAGTTGAAATTCAGCGATTCATTCTAATCGAACCGGATGTATTGCTGGAGAAAAATGCAGCAGGTAAGGGCAACTGGGAAATCGGTGCTGCGGATTCCACAGATACCGGCGAGACCAGTAATGAAGAAATGACTGCAATCGATATCGGCACTGTACTGGTAAAAAATCTTAAGCTGGTTTATCGGGATGCGGCGAGTGAAAAGCCAGTGGAGTTTTCCATTGATACTCTCAAACTCGATTCCATAGATGATGATCAACTGAAACTTGAGCTAAAAGCAGCACTGGATGAGAATTCAATCAACGTGAATGGCACGATTGGCAGCCTGGAACAACTGTTCGATAATAATGATTATCCAATAGACATTAATGCCGATTTTGGTCCTGCCAAAACAACACTAAAGGGCATTGTTAGTAAGCCACTTCTGGGTAAGGGACTGAAATTAGCCGCCACTCTGAATGTTGCAAGTCTGGATGAACTGAATTCGCTGACTGGCGGACAGCTACCTGCCGTCGGTCCTTTCTCGATTACAACTCAGATATCCGATGCAGATGGTAAATATGTACTTTCGAATTATAAGCTAAGTCTTGCGGATACCGTCATGCAAGGAGAAATTACTGCTGATTTGAGCTCAAAGATTCCCAACATAAAGGCAAAACTACAATCATCACTGGTAGACCTCGTTCCTTTTCAGCCGGAACCACCAGCTGAAGAAGAAAAAGTCGAGCGTTATTTGTCAGACGAAATATTGCCGCTGGAGGGTCTGAAAAGCGTCAATGCCAATATCGCACTTAAGATAAATGAAGTGCGAACACGTCAGGCAACAATTACTGATTTTGATACAACATTGAGTATTGATAAGGGCAATCTGAATATCAAACCATTATCAATGAAGCTGGCAAGCGGTAGCATAAATGGCAGTGTGAATGTGAATGCCTCGCAAAAGACGGCTGGTGTGAGCGTCGAACTGAACGGCAAGGACATTCAATTAGGTCAGCTTGAACAATTGAAAGAAAAACTCAGCGGTGGTGCAACGCAAATAACCATTCGACTTAAGGGCAATGGTAATTCCAGCCAGGCTATTGCCGGGGGAGCTGATGGAAAATTACTGGTGCAGGTCGGCAGCGCAGGAGTGAAAAAGGATGAAAAGAAAGAAGGTCTTCTTGCAGGCCTGGGTGGATTATTAAATCCCTTTTCTGAGAAGGACAATGCAAAACTTAACTGTGCAGTACTCAATTTCGCCATTAAAGACGGTATAGCTACTGCCAATTAAGGAATCGGTCTGGAAACCGATCAAATCACAGTCTCAGGTGGCGGAGAAATCAACCTTAAAAACGAAAAACTGGCTTTGGGATTCGAACCCCATGCTAAAGGTGTTATCGCTGGTACTATCACAAATCTCGCCTCTGGAATGAGTGCGGGCGGAACACTCGCTAATCCCAAAGTTAAGATTAATCCTGCCGGTGTTGCTGTGGGCGCAATTAAGTCTGTAGTAGGTGCACCTGGTGCGTTAATAGGCGGCCTTTTTGGGAAAGATGATGGAGCAGCTGGAGCGAAAGATACCGCTCCCTGTCAGACCGCACTTACAGGCAAAAGCTCTCCGGCAAAAGCACCTGCAAAAACCCAGCAAACAACTGAAGCACCAGCCGAGAAAAAATCAGTAAAAGAAGAAGTGATGGACGCACCAAAAAAACTGCTAAAAAGTCTTTTCGATTAGGCTCAATTTGTGAAAATTTATAACCACTTTTTTTTGCGCAACCTGGCATGGAAATAAGAGAATTCCGGCAAACTGATCAGGAAGAAGTAATAAGCTTATGGAAGGATTGTGGGTTGCTGGTACCGAGCAACGATCCGCTAAAGGATATTCAGAGAAAACTAAAAATTGCAGCTGAGCTGTTTTTAGTTGGTGAGTTGTCCGGAAGCGTTGTCGCTACAGTAATGGGGGGGTATGAAGGACATCGAGGCTGGATCAATTACCTGGCTGTTTCCCCTGAACATCAAAGAACAGGCTATGGCCGCTTAATTATGGAGTCTGTTGAATCACGTATCAAAGCTAAAGGCTGTCCTAAAATAAACCTGCAGGTTCGCGAGTCAAACACAGATATAATCAAGTTTTACCAGGCTATTGGTTATGATCAGGACATAGTCGTCAGTCTGAGCAAACGACTGGAAAAGGATAATTAGCAAAACTATTATCTATGCATATAAGCTTAATGATTAAAATAACATTCGGGGGGGAATTAGGGTATTGAAAACACTAGGCCATCTTTTTGACAGGAATATTAAATGGGCAGAAGGGATCCGAAAGGACAATCCCGGTTTTTTCGAAGAATTATCGAAACAACAGGCTCCTGAATATCTTTGGATCGGCTGCTCAGACAGTCGGGTACCAGCAAACCAGATTGTAAATTTACCTCCCGGCGAAGTTTTTGTTCATCGAAATATTGCAAACGTTGTTGTGCATACTGATCTGAACTGCCTCTCAGTTATTCAATTCGCTGTCGAAGTTCTTAAGGTTAAGCACATTATTGTTTGCGGACATTACGGTTGCGGCGGTGTCAAAGCCGCAATGGATAATCAGGAGCATGGCCTCATTGATAACTGGCTACGCCATATCAAAGATGTCGCACGATTTAATGCCGATAAACTGAGCGAGCTCGAATTCGACCATAAGTTCGACTCACTTTGTGAGCTGAATGTTATTGAGCAGGTTGCTAACGTTTGCAATACAACAACCGTTCAGAAAGCATGGAACAATGGTGCAGATCTATCTGTGCATGGATGGATTTACAATATAAACAACGGAATCCTGAAAAATCTGGCCGAATGTATTACTTCTTATTCACAATTAGACGAAAAGTATAAGAACATTTAGTAAATGCTAAAAATTAAAATTTTTTCTGTGGGAGGAACAATAGACAAAATTTATTTTGACGCAAAAAGTACCTATGAAGTCGGCCCGCCAAATATATCAAGAGTGTTATCTGATCTTTCCCTGAATATTGATTACAGCGTTTCCTCTTTATTTCAGAAAGACAGTCTTGAAATGACTGATGCCGATAGAGAAATTATATTAAAAAATGTCAGCGATGCAGAAGAAGATCTTATTATCATCACTCATGGCACTGATACGATGGTCGATACTGCAAAAGCTTTAAGTGCAATAAAGGATAAAACCATAGTTCTTACCGGTGCACTGGAACCTGCCCTGTTTAAAACCAGCGATGCAATATTTAACATTGGTTGTGCCATTGCAGCGGTACAATCACTACCAGCAAATGTGTACATTGCAATGAATGGTCAAATATTTTTACATGACAATGTCGTCAAAGACCTTGAAAACAATCGCTTCGTTTCGATAAACGAAAGCAACTAAAAAAACCAGAGTGTCACAATCATGAATTCCAATCTGATCATATGGCCTGTATTAGCACAGGTAATTCTTACCTGGCTTATATTTATTATTCTCGGAATCAGAAAAGCAAAAGATGTTAAGGCCGGTAATGTCGACAGGTCTAAAGCAGCACTAGACAATAAGGCCTGGTCTGTCGACGTAATTAAAGTTTCGAACAATATTGCCAATCAGTTTCAAACACCAATCCTGTTTTATGTATTGTCATTCATAATCTTCAGCCTGAACATTGTAACGACAATATCTCTTGCGCTTGCCTGGATCTACGTGCTTAGCAGGTATTTACATGCCTACGTACATATTGGCAGCAATTATGTTCCTTACAGAATGAATCTATTTCTTCTTGGATGTATCACACTTATTGCATTAACAATTTATTGTGTCTGGATGTTGGCTATAAATAGTAATGCACTACATATTCTCGCCTGACACTTTATAGCAGATCTATCTGCGCCTGATTGTCTGCTTCGTTTTCACTCAAAAAGCTTGAAGCGGTCACACCCAGTAAGCGTACCTTTTTATCACCTGCCTCTGTTTTATCCAGCAATCCGGGTAAGTGTGGCGTAATACTGCCAACTTCACTAAAGGCTTCTTCCAATGTCAGGCTGCGCGTCACCTGGGTGAAATCTGCATATTTCACCTTTATGGTTAAGGTTTTCGCGTGAAGATTTCTGCGCTGCATTGATTCAGCTACTTTAACTGCCAATTCATTTAATACAGTAACCATGTGCTGCTTATCGCCGAGATCATGTTCAAAAGTTGTTTCCGTACCGAGAGATTTTCGAATACGCGAACTAACTACCGGACGATTATCTATTCCCTGGGCAATGTCGTAATAATAATTACCAGCTTTGCCAAACCGACTTACCAGTTTTTCACGCGGCCATAGTTTTAGGTCTTTACCACTTTTTATATCAAGTGCCAGCATTTTCGCTTCTGTGGCTTTACCGATCCCGTAAAACTTGCCAATCGGAAGCTGTTCTATAAATTCTGCGCCCTGCTCCGGTCTAATGACGTACAGTCCATCGGGTTTATCCATGTCAGACGCTATTTTTGCCAGGAATTTGTTATAAGACACACCAGCTGATGCTGTCAGTCCGGTTTTGGCTTTGATGTCTTGCTTGATATTTCTGGCAATTAAAGTCGCTGAACCACTATGCAAATCTGAGTCAGTGACATCCAGGTAAGCTTCATCCAGTGAAAGTGGCTCTATCATGTCTGTGTATTCCTTAAACACTTCAGCGATCTGGGAGGATACCTGTCGATAAACATCAAAACGGGGGCGTTGGAAAATTGCCTGTGGACACAGACGATATGCTCTTGATGATGGCATTGCTGAGTGGATACCGAATTTTCGGGCTTCATAGCTACAGGCTGCGACCACACCACGTTTATCGGGAGCACCTCCAACGATCAGAGGTTTGCCCCGATATTCCGGGAAGTCCCGTTGCTCGACCGAGGCATAAAATGCATCCATATCTATATGAATAATTTTGCGTTTTTCCACAGTTTTCCACAGGGTTCAGGGTCTGTTCATACTACATTTTCGGCGCTGCTGGTGATTATTTTTGTCTTCAGCAAGGCGGAATGAGCGCAGTGTAGTCATTCTACATAAGCGAGTGACAACGCTGTTGGAGGCAAAAATAATCACCAGCAGTGCGGGTTGAGCCTGAAAAAGCGCCACTCTGCTTTACTCGTCGCTCATTTGGAGTAACCAAACTTCTCTCCTCGCGCCTTGATTGTCGCTTTTTCAGGCTCAACAGTGTCGAAAATGTAGTATGA
>JABHFC010000235.1 GCA_018676275.1 Gammaproteobacteria bacterium
AATTAAGAGACACTCTCTATGCAGCAACTCGAACAGCCTCAACAACCAGAAGACAAACAATCACGCCTGAAATTGTTGATTGCAAAAGGTAAGGAACAGGGCTTTTTGACCTATCACGAGGTCAATGACCACTTACCTGATGATATTGTTGACCCGGAACAAATCGAAGACATCATTAACATGATTAACGATATGGGTATTGAGGTACATGAAACTGCCCCTGACAATATCCTCGTGACCGACAGCACCGATGGTCCTGACGAAGATGCCGCCGCGGAAGCTGCCGCTGCGTTGGTTAGTGTAGAGAATGAGTTTGGACGCACCACTGATCCTGTGCGTATGTACATGCGCGAAATGGGAACAGTCGATCTGTTAACGCGAGAAGGTGAAATCAAGATCGCCAAACGCATTGAAAAAGGTATTAATCAGGTTCTCACTGCGTTATCTCATTATCCGGCTACAGTCGAATTGCTACTGGTTTCCTATTCTGAAGTTGAAGCTGAGAACATGAAGCTCAGCGATATTATTGTTGGTTTTAGTGATAACGAAGAATATCCGGATGCGGGTATTGCGCCAGTGATTAATGTCGCAAAACCGGGAGATTCTGATGATGACGAGGAAGATGAAGGGCCGACAGGACCTGATCCGGAAGAAGTACGTGCACAGGTAAAGTTGATTGATGACTCTTACAAGAAACTTTTGAAGGCCATCAAAAAATACGGTCAGGACCACAAGAAAACAATGGCTCTGCAGGAAGAAATGACCGAGCGTTTCATGGATTTTAAGCTGGCACCGAAGTTTATCGACAAGCTGACTATAGGTGTGCGAATTCTAATTGATCATATTCGCAGAACAGAACGCACCATCATGAAACTTTGTGTGAAAGAAGCAAAGATGCCGCGTAAGGATTTCATCACCTCCTTTCCCGGTAATGAAATTAATCCAGACTGGATAATTGAACAATCAAAAAGCAAGAAGCCCTATGCAAAAGATTTGAAATTAATTCAGGACGAAGTAATCAAACTTCAGCGAAAGCTGACTGTATCATTTGATAACAGTCTGCTGAATATTTCCGAAATAAAGGAAATTAACCGTAAAGTATCTACCGGTGAAGCCAAAGCTCGACGTGCGAAAAAAGAAATGGTGGAAGCCAACCTTCGTTTGGTTATTTCAATTGCCAAGAAATACACGAACCGGGGTCTGTTGTTTCTTGATTTGATCCAGGAAGGCAATATCGGTCTGATGAAAGCTGTAGATAAATTCGAATACCGTCGTGGTTATAAATTCTCGACTTATGCTACATGGTGGATTCGCCAGGCAATTACCCGTTCAATTGCTGATCAGGCACGTACAATTCGAATCCCGGTACATATGATTGAAACGATTAACAAATTGAATCGTATTTCCCGTCAAATTCTTCAGGAGTTAGGCAGAGAACCGACACCGGAAGAACTGGCAGAAAAAATGGAAATGCCGGAAGACAAAGTACGTAAAGTACTTAAGATAGCAAAAGAACCTATCTCAATGGAAACACCTATTGGGGATGATGATGATTCACATTTGGGAGATTTCATTGAAGATCTAAACACACAAATGCCTTCCGATTCAGCTGGCTTTGAAGGCTTGCGTCGTGCAACCCACGATGCTCTGGTAGGTTTAACACCACGTGAAGCCAAGGTACTTCGCATGCGCTTCGGTATCAATATGAATACCGACCATACTCTTGAAGAAGTGGGCAAACAATTTGACGTAACACGCGAACGTATTCGTCAGATCGAAGCGAAGGCCTTAAGGAAGTTAAGACATCCAAGTCGCTCAGAACAATTAAAAACCTTTCTGGATTCGTAAAGGCATTATTCCCGCGAACGCGGATATCCTTCATAATCAGGGCCTGTAGCTCAGCTGGTTAGAGCAGTGGACTCATAATCCATTGGTCGTAGGTTCAAGTCCTACCGGGCCCACCATTTCATAGAACTAATTCTTCTGCTTACTGTCCTATTACTTTGCTTTTTTAGTGCAACAGAGACCTACTTATGTTCTTTAGAAACAGACCTCTTCTGCTCAAACTAATACTCCCTCTGTTACTTCTCAGCAACGTTGGTGATAGTCATGCAGCATCGAAACAGAAAAGCAAGGCACTGAGTATGGCACCGCCATTCAAGTCCGAACTTGCCTGGCTAAACGTCGCGCGGCCGCTAAGCTTGAAAGATCTACGTGGTAAGGTGGTTATTCTTGATTTCTGGACCTATGGTTGTATCAACTGTATTCATGTAAATGCCGAACTACGTCAGCTGGAAGATAAGTTCGGCGATAAAATTGCGGTTATCGCGGTCCATTCGCCCAAGTTTGATAATGAAAAGAACATAGAAACACTGCGTAATATTGTGGTGCGTTACGACCGTCGGCACCCGGTCATCAGCGATCCGGAAAGAGAGATGATGCATGGCTACGGGGTACGTGCGTGGCCAACCCTTGTGGTTCTTAACCCGCTCGGACAGGTACTCGGAGTCGCCGAAGGAGAGGGACATGTCGATGTGCTCGATGCCGTTATCAAGGAACAACTGGTGAAACACGCCAAACTGATTGATGCCAGCCCATTACCAAT
>JABHFC010000236.1 GCA_018676275.1 Gammaproteobacteria bacterium
CTTCACTTGGGAAGTATCCAAAATATTTGCTCTTTTTAGTCCATGAATTGGTTTGATTCAAGGAGCCAGATTATGCCGCTATATTTATTGTTTTGACACTAATGAGGGCTTCACCACGTAATTGCTTTAAAAGCTGCATCTTTCGAACATTTACTTGATCGAAGTGCTTTGACTTCACATATCCATAACCACGTATTTGTTCCGGCAGGTTCATTAATTCCAGCATAAGCTGAATATTGTCAGCACTTAACTTTTCAGACAGCTCATTTATAAGCTCTTCATAATCCTTAAGAAGCTTTTGTTCCAACCTTCTTTCTTCGCTATATGCGAATATATCGAAACGCGTACCTCTTAATTTTCTGAATTTACTTAAAATGGCGAAAGCTGTTAGCGTGAATTGAGGGAATCGACGCTTTAAGGGCAAGCCTGACTCAGGATCTTTTTTACAAAACCAGGACGGTGCCAGATGAAATTGCAATCGGTAGTTTCCTTCGAATTGTTCCTCCAGGTGTTTGCGAAAAGCCGGACTGGAGTAAAGACGTGCAACTTCATATTCATCTTTGCAGGCCATCAATTTATAGAGGTTTCTGGCTACTGATTTACTCAGTTCAGAGTCACTATCTTTTATTTTATTTTCCTCTGACTGCTGAGCTTTCCTCACCAGTGCTAAATAACGTTCAGCATAGGTCTCATCCTGATAATCTACTAGTCTTTGAAAACGATCTGCAATTATTTCTTCCAGATCTTCCAGAGCTTTAAACTCCGGTTTAATTTCCGCACAATTCATTACATGTTTCAGATCATGTGCGGCACGACGGCCCCATTGAAACGCTTTTTTATTAAAATCCACAGCCACAGCGTTTAGTTCTATTGCCTGATTCAGAGATTCGGCTGACACCGGAACCTGACCCAACTGATAGGCATAGCCCAGCAGGAAAAGATTGCTGGCAATAGAGTCACCTAATAGATTAGTGGCAATATCAGTGGCATTAATAAAACTGACTTTTGCCTCACCGACTTCTTCAGCAATGGTTGCTTTCATCGCATCGCCGGGATAAATAACATCAGGATTAGTTATAAATTCAGCCGTTGCAGCTTCATAGTCATTTATTACCGCTGTTGTACGTTCTACATTTACTTTGGCCATTGCTTCATCACCGGCCGCTACAACCAGATCACATCCCAGTAGTAAATCAGCATCACCGGCCGGTATTCGCACTGAATTAATATCAGCTTGTGATTTCCCAACCCTGACATGACTGACTACCGCTCCAAATTTCTGCGCCAATCCAGTCTGATTCATGGTCGCACAGCCCTTACCTTCTATATGCGCGGCCATTGCAACTATTGATGAAATAGTTAAGACGCCAGTACCACCAATTCCGGTAACAACAATATTCCATGGTTGTTCAGCGATGCTTGCAATTGTTGGCTCAGGTAACTCGGGTAAATTTTCAATATTATCTGCCAGAGTATTTATCTTTAATTGTCCTCCTGTCACTGTAACAAAGCTTGGACAAAATCCTTTCACACAAGAATAGTCTTTATTACAGGCACTCTGATCTATCTGGCGTTTACGACCTAGTTCAGTTTCAAGTGGCATTACTGACAAGCAATTAGATTGAATACTACAATCACCACAACCTTCACAAACAGCCGGATTTATAATTACTCTTTGTTCCGGATCTGCTAACAGACCCTTTTTACGCCTACGTCTTTTTTCCGCAGCGCAAGTTTGTTCATAAATTAAAATTGTTGTGCCTTCTGTCTCTCGTAATTCTTTTTCAATAGAAATCAATTGATCCCGGTGACTGATTGTCAGACCGTCTATTTCTGAGAAAACACCTTTATGCTGTTCAGGCATATCCGATACAAGCGCGATACGTTTAATACCCTCTCCTCGCAACTGCATAATCATTTGTTCAACCGACAGACTTCCATCCACCGGCTGACCACCCGTCATTGCTACTGCATCGTTGTACAAAATTTTGTAGGTGATATTTACGCCAGACGCGATCGCTTGCCGAATCGCAAGTAGCCCGGAGTGAAAGTAGGTACCGTCACCCAGGTTTTGAAACACATGCTTTGTTTCTGTAAAAGCTGCCTGCCCTACCCAGCTGACGCCTTCTCCACCCATTTGACTAAATGTCTGCGCCAGTCGGTCGCCTTTTTCCCAGGTGCCCATGTAATGACACCCAATGCCACCCATGGCACGACTACCTTCGGGTATTCGGGTTGACGTACTGTGGGGGCAACCTGAACAATAATGAGGGATACGATCAAGATGGGTTCGTGCCTTTGCAAGCGAACGTTCTTTTTCATCATAAAAAGCCAGACGTTTTTCAATTACGTCATCGTCATAAAATCGACGCATTCGAGAGGCAATTGCACGCGCTACCATTGCCGGGGTCAGCTCTCCCAGGTTCGGTAACAAATCCCTGCCCTGTTCATCAAATTCACCGATCACGCGCGGACGACGTTCTACTGGCCAGTTATATAATTGTCCTGTCAGTTGATCTTCAAGAATAGAACGTTTTTCTTCTACAACTAAAATTTCTTCAAGACCCTTTGCGAAAGAATGCGTAGAAACCGGTTCCAGTGGCCAGGTCATTCCGACTTTAAAAACTCGCAGACCTATGTCAGCAGCCTTTCGCTCATCAATACCTAGATCTTCCAATGCCTGCATCACATCAAGGTATGCTTTGCCGGTAGTTATAATACCCAACCTTGCCTTATCGCTGTCGACAACAAGTTGATTAAGATTGTTAACGCGGGCAAATTCCCGAGCCGCATATATTTTGTATTTATTGAGCCGTTCTTCCTGGGCAAGTGCATTGTCTGGCCAACGTGCATGCACTCCATCCAGGGGCATATCAAATTCTTCCGGCAAGACAATATTCACCCGATCTGGATCAATTTCGGCAGAAATAGCCGAGTCCATATTTTCTGTAATTGCCTTCAATGCCACCCATGCACCGCAATAACGCGATAATTCCCAGCCGTAAATACCAAGATCTAATACTTCCTGTACATTGGCAGGGCTAAGAACAGGAATAGATGCTCCAATAAACATGTGTTCTGATTGATGCGGTAGGGTCGATGATTTACTTGCATGGTCGTCCCCCGCAACCGCCAGAACACCACCAAATTTAGATGTGCCAAAAGCATTAGCGTGTTTGATCACATCCATGCTTCGATCAACACCGGGACCTTTGCCGTACCACATCCCGAATACACCATCATATTTTGCGCCTTCGAACAGGTTGACCTGCTGGCTACCCCAAACTGCTGTTGCAGCCAGATCTTCATTAACACCTGGCTGAAATTTGATATTGTGTTTATCCAGGTATTTTTGCGCCTTCCACATGGCTTGATCCACGCCTCCCAGTGGAGATCCCCGATAGCCGGAGATAAAACCAGCTGTGTTCAGCCCATTTTCAAGATCACGTTGGTGCTGCAGAATAGGTAATCTAACCAGTGCTTCTATGCCGGTCATATACGCCCGGGTGGTATCCAGAGCATATTTATCTTCCAAGGAAATTCTGTTCACAGACATAGCAACCCCCGTTCTATATATCTAAAGATTCAAGGCGCTGATCATAATTTGTTCAGAATAGTAAATTTATGCTTATAAATGCGATCTAAATATATTTTTAGATATATTTACCCTATTTATTTATTTTTTAGATATTTTTACCTGCCTAATAATATATATTCGTCTATTATATGCCTCTTAACAAACCAGATTATGCTTACTCAGGAGTCCTTATGTCGGCTGAATTAAACTCACAAGATGTAAAAATACTGGATTTATTACAACGTGATGCAAGCCTGACGACTCAGGAGATAGCAGATCAGATCAATATGTCTCAGTCACCTTGCTGGCGACGAATAAACCGCCTACTCGAAGATGGTCATATTGACAAGCAAGTGGCGATTCTCAATCGTGAAAAGCTCGGGATGGAAGTAGTCGTGTTTGCAACCGTTAACCTTTCCACTCAGGGGCGTAATAATCTTGAGGAATTCGAGAATGAAGTGAAACAGTTTCCTGAGGTAACGGAATGTTACACCATGGCAGGCACCTGGGATTACATGCTAAAAATAGTCGCGCGAAATATTCGTCATTATGAAATTTTTGTACGCGAAAAATTAATGACCCTCGCGCATATTGGCGAGGTGCATTCACATATTGCGGTTACTGAAATAAAGAACTCAACAGAGCTGCCCTTGTCGACTCAACTCTAGCTGTGTATCTCCATACCCCATCTACTTAATGCAAATCCTGTAATGCTGTAACAACACGCATCACTTCTTCTCTTGTGTTGTAATGAGCGAAGCTTATTCTCAGAACACCCTCTTCTTTTTCCATCAGGCCCAATTTGTTAAGCAGTCTTATTGCATAAAAATTTCCGTAACCTGCCGCTATGTTATTTCTGGCTAATGATTCACATAATTGTTGAGGACTATGCTTTTCTGAGATCAGGGAAATGTTCGCTTCGCGCCATTTCATCGAATCTCGACCAATTATCCTTAAAGGTAAATCCGTAATTCCTTCCAGCAGAACTTCACATAAATTACTTTCATGTTTATGCATTAACCCTGACAATTGAATTGCCTTTTTTTTCAATGACAGGCGGCCTGTACCAAAATGATGTAAGTGACTCTGCTCAAAGTACTCTGCCAAACCAGCCAGTGCTGCAATAGCCGCATGATCCGGTCCCGCACCATCAAAGCGCTTTTCAGGATATTCTGTATTGAAATAATGACATTGTGGATCCAACTCTTCCGCAAAGTCTCTCGCCGTATACATTACACCGAGATGTGTCGCATAAGTTTTATAGGTACTGAAACAATAAGCATCCGGCTGAAAAATAGATAAGTTGGGCCATTGGTGCGGCACAAAAGACACGCCATCAATCAAAACACGCGTACCGTTACTTCTGCACAATTCAATTACTTCTTCTATCGGATTTATTGAACCGATAATATTTGAACTGTGGGTCATGCACACAATTTTTACCGAAGAGTTCAACATTGACTCCAATTTCGCAAGCTCCAGCTCACCAGTTACTTCGTCAACTTCCCAGAGTCTCAATTTCGCTCCTGTCCTTTGACAGAGACGTTCCCAGGCACCGATGTTTGCCTCGTGATCTTGCTCAGTGACAATGATTTCACTTTTGCTATCAACAATCGCAGTACAAGCTAAAGCCAGTGTGTTTATATTTTGAGTTGTAGACGGTCCAAGAGTGATGGTTCCTTCAGGCATCCCGAACAAGTCATCCATTGCCTTTCTACCTGCATCCATTTGTTCGCCGGCTGCATGCGCAATGTCGCTTGGGTAGTAAGGTTGAACTTTATTCGATTGATAAAATTTGAATAAACGATCCAGTACCGGACCAACCACATAAGTGCCACCGGCGTTTTCAAAAAATGCAGTTTTTGAAGCCAACGGTTCAGAAAAGCATGGAAAGCAGGATCTTACATAATCGATATCCAAATCGTGATGGGCGGTGGTGTTCATGCTATTAAAATAATTATTCCATTCCAGTTATGCAGCCTGTATTTGCATCTGCAGTCATCAGGTAATCAAAATATTTCATTTGGGGTTCAACACCAAATCTATCCTTTAACTGTTTAAGAAAAGACTTATCATGGGCTTCTTCTGCACTTTCGCGATCTGAAAACAAATAGTAGCCATAGGTTGTATTGTTTTCATCCAGCAAAAAGTCTTTTCTAATAAGCTTTGGGTGTTTAACCCACTCTTCAGCAGCTTCGTGAGCAGCAGCCATTACTTCATCCCGGTTCATATCTGCCGGTAATTGAAACGATACGAGTTTTGCAATCATGACTGTTTATTCTCCGTTAACCTTAGTTAGAAAACTAATTGTTTATCTTATCTTAAGGAATAGTCGAACTGTAGGGTTCTCATCACGGCCTTCCTCTGCGCCATAAACTAAAAAACCTTCTTACTGTTCATCTAGTTTCTTGAAATTACGGGACTGATTCATAATCGCTTGGCGCGATTACTCACCCCTGCGGGGCGTCGTCGCGTTGCTCCAACGTCCAATCTTCCCGCGTAAGATTGTCGAACCGGAGGGTTCTCATCATGGCCTTCCTCTACGCTATAAAATAAAAAACCCTCATGTGAGGGTTTTTTATTTTATTGGCGGAGAGGGAGGGATTCGAACCCTCGAAGGACTTTCATCCTTGCTGGTTTTCAAGACCAGTGCATTCAACCGCTCTGCCACCTCTCC
>JABHFC010000237.1 GCA_018676275.1 Gammaproteobacteria bacterium
GAAACCACTGAACCATAAGCAAAGGGTCCCAAACCGCTATGATAGTCCAGCAGGCAAACTTTTTTTGCAGAGCTACCCTCTTGTTGCAATATTTTCATTAGTGTTGAATTTGACCAGGTAGGCTCATTACCTCCAAAGGACATGCCTTTGAGGAATTCGAACTGGCCAGACATGATGGCACCAACAAAACCAGCGATGCCGTTTACCCGCTTGTAATCGGCGAGAAACTTGTTGGTTTCATCTCGTAACGGACCTTCATATTCGGGACAACACAAGGCATCGTGAATGACTTCATATCCCGCATTGCCAGGTAGTTTGTTATTAAAGTCGACAAAGTTTCGACATAGATCAACATTATCTTCGTTATTTCGTCGCAGATTCGCCGCACCCCAGGGATTAATTGCATGAATCATAAGCACAGCAGTATCAGCGGGGAGCGAAGCGAAACGATCTTGTTGCAACATCCCCACCTGACACCCCGAGCCACACATTAGTTCCGCACCATGAACACCAGAAGTTAATACCAGTAAATTTTCAGCATCGTCATTACCGATACGAATAACATCGCAAGCCAGTTCAGCTACATTGGAATTTTCTATATCGTTTTTATAGCTTTGAACTTCAATATTCTTATCTGCACAGACTTGAAGAAACTTCTGCCGGGAATCTTCGTAGTTATCCGCGAAGAACTCTTCGACTGAGTCGACGCTATCCATGAGTAATAGATGTCGTCTGCAATCGACAATAACTTTCCAGTCCTGCCATGCCACCTTCAACACCGAATCCTGATTGACCATAGGGCTCATGCGAATGCGCAATACCCGCTCCCATGGATGGTTTGCTGGATGCATTTACTGCAACCCAGCCTGCATTTAACAGTTGTGGTAATCTATGACCGCGAGCTAAATCTTTAGTCCATACTGTTGCTGCCAATCCATATTTTGTATCGTTGGCCAACTGAACAGCATGTTGTTCATCTTTAAACGGAGTAATACTGAGTACGGGTCCAAATATTTCTTCCTGACTTATAGTGCTTTGCCCGGACGTATCGTGAAAAACTGTCGGCCCACAATAGTAACCCTTGTCTGGTTTATTTGCGTTACGACCATCAAGAACAAGTTCTACATCTTTCGCATTGCCTATCGCTTGCATAACTTTGTCATATTGCATGCTATTAGCAAGCGGGCCAAAACCAGTCTCAGGTAATAAGGGATCCGCTGGCTGAAGCTGCTTACATGCGCCTGTCACTGCTGCGGATACAGTGTCAAAAACACTCTCTTCAACCAGCAAACGTGAGCGTGCGACGCAGACCTGTCCCTGATTCATCATTGCTGATTGCACAATACCCATGACCAGGCCCTGTAGGTCGTCACCGACCATATCGGCAAAGACCAACTGCGGATTATTACCGCCGCACTCCAGTAGCATGGGTTTTATTGCAGAGCTACCGATCGCCTGCATGATACGTTTACCCGTATCAGTGGAACCGGTAAAGGTCAGCATATTAATGTCCCTATGTTGTACCAGGGTGTTACCGGTCTCACCGGCTCCAGTGACAACATTAAAAACACCTTCGGGAATACCAGCTTCAAGCGCAAGCTCTGCTATACGTAAAGCGGATAGAATTGAATACTCTGATGGCTTTAGAACCAGTGTATTTCCAGCTGCCAGTATTGGTGCTGCTTTCAGGGCAACATTGATCACCGGAAAATTCCAGGGTGTTAATGCAGCAACTACGCCGCGAGGTCTGTGTGTTTGTAATTCCAGGGAGTCGTTGTCACACGGTGCAGTACGACCATATAGCTTATCCACTGCCTCCGCGTAGTAGGAGAAAAAGGCTGAAGCGATCTGAACTTCCATCAACGCAGACGAAATTGGTTTCCCCACTTCCAGACTGTCCATCAATGCAAGTTCTTCCTGGTTTTGCATTAATAACTCTGCCAGTTTTCCCAATATCATTTTACGTTGCATTAGCGGCATCCCAGACCATGCATTCTGATACGCTGCACGCGCTGCCTTCACTGCGATGTCCACTTCTTCAGCAGTACAGGACTGAATTTGAATACCGCTACTTTCTGTTGCCGGATTATCCCGCTGAATATACTCATCGGACAGCGAAGAAATTCGCTTACCTGCAATAACAGGCTTAATGTCTGCCACTAATGCTGCAGCTTTGTTATGCCAGCCCAGTTCCTTTTCAATTGCACTCATTTATCTTCTCGTATTTATTTCGTAAGTTGATTCTTAATTAAGTCGCTAGCCTTTTCCCCAATCATAATTACGGTGGCATTGGTATTTCCGGATGGTAGTGTCGGCATAATGGAAGCATCTGCCACCCACAAATTATCCATGCCTTTGACCTTTAAATTGTGATCAACGACTGCCATGTCGTCGTTACCCATTTTGCATGTACCAATTGGGTGATACATGGGAAAAGCCCGCTCACGTGTGAGCGCTTCGAGTTCCTTGTTCGAGTTAACATGCTTACCGGGGAAAAGCTCCTCCACCAGGAAAGGTTTGAATACATCCTGCTGGATGATTTTTCGAGCCAACTGAAAACCTTCAAGCAATTCATTCACATCATCGGAATTGCCGAGTAACTGATGCTGTATAAGCGGTTTGTCCTGGCTTGACGCAGAACGTAGCTGTATTTGACCCCGAGCTCGTGGTCTCATCAGACCAACGGCAAAGCCCATGTCGGGTTCTTTGGAGATTTCAATTTTATCGGCCTTCCTGTCAAAGGAAAACGGCGTCAGGATGATCTGGATATTCGGTGCCTCCAGATTAGGGCGGGTACGAACCAGAGCGTGAGCATGAGCGATGGAGGTAGTTAATGGGCCCCGACGACGGAAAATAAAATTCAGACCATGAACGATATTCCTAAACAAGCCCTGGTCACTGCTTAGGGTTCGTGCGTTTACACGAATATCGATATCAATCGCCGGATGCTCCTGCAGGTTTCTACCAACGCCCGGCAAATCAAGTACAGTATCGATCCCTTTTTCCTTTAGGTGGTTCCCATCACCGATACCCGAAAGCATCAACAATTTTGGTGAGGCGATGGATCCGGCGCTCAGTACCACACCAGCATTTGCACTGGCGATTAAGTGTTCACCTCCTTGTGAATATTCGACTGCAGTCGCCCGTCCATTCTTGGTGACTACGCGTTCGACTTCAGCATTCAATTTCACATCGAGATTGGCGCGCTGTTTAATCGGCCAGATATAGGCGTGACCGGTTGAATGACGTAATCCATTCAGTTGTGAAAGCTGACAGAAGTCCGCCCCTTCCGGAAATTCGCCACTCAGATCAGAGGAGCGCGGAATACCAGCCTGCTCGGCAGCCTGTATCCAGATATCACTTATAGATATGGGGCAACGTCCCTCGCTGACGTTCTGCGGGCCGTCAATACCCCTGTAGTCATTCGCTCCCCGTTCGTTATTTTCCATGCGTTTAAAATAAGGCAATACTTCTTTATAGCCCCAGCCGGGGTTACCCAACTCACTCCAGTGTTCGAAATCCCAGGGGTGAGCGCGGACAAACATCATTCCATTAATAGAACTACCACCGCCAAGACAACGACCTGCAGGCCACATTTCAACTTTATTGTTGCGGGATGCATCCGGTTCAATTTCATACATCCAGTTAAACTTTGGGCTGGTAATTGCCAGGGGACTGGCAGCAGGAATGCGACTGAACAGGTGTTTATCCGATCCGCCCGCCTCCAGCAGCAAGACCGAGCGGTTCTGTTGTTCTGACAAGCGGTTAGCCAGTACGCAGCCAGCAGAACCACCACCGATCACTATTATGTCGTAAGATTTTTGCACATCAATTAACCGTCAATTTGAACAGACATTGTAATGTGTGTGGCAGAAGCTAACTTATGCAGAACAGCGCTAGATGTTTTTGATTCCGCTTGAAAAATCAGCGATTTTACTGAATTGAGCCGTGGTTTTGATTGCGGATCTGTTTTGGTGTCAATTTAAAATAGCGGCGAAATGCGGTAGTAAAATTACTTGCGTACTCATAACCGACTTCCATCGCCACCTGGGTAATACTCATTTCAGTACTAGAAAGCACCTCATAAGCTCGTTCCATACGCGCCCGATGCAGGTAATTATGTACAGTTATCCCCACAGCTTGCCGGAAAGTCCGCATTAACTGGGTTTCGTTCCAGGACAGTGCCCGCGCCAACTCTGGAATAGTGGGTGCATCAACAAGGTTTTTATCCAGTATTTCGCAAATGTCGGCTATCCGCTCCAGATCTTTCCGTCGTAAAGACAAACCATCCTGTTCCTGCCCTCCCCACATGTCAGATAATTGATCCAGAGTGTGACAAATCAGGTCAAGTGCTTTTGCTTCAATCTGTAGCTGTCTGAGTTTCCCCGTGTACTCTAATTCAAACAGGCTCTTCACCGCATTCGACATTTCCGGTCGCATTCGTACAGCACAGTGATACATATCGTGACTTTTGCCATAAAGAAATTGCTTTATTTGTGTTGGCAAGGCTAATGAAGTGCCACTGATAATATCTTCCAGAAAGGCCGGTTCGCAAAGCAGAGTGACTGATTGCTCATGTTGTGCTGCGGGAAAGTATTCCACTTTTTTCAAGCCAGAAGGCTGAATCAACACACCAAAAGTCATTGGATCAATTGCATCACGTTCACCACCTTCCTCACCTACTTCGCTGCTACCACTGTAACGAAAATGAAATTTTACGAGATCCTGACCTACGTTAGCATCATTGTGTGCTTCATCGTGTTCGATATCACCAATAACAACTGCCAGTCCTTCCCGTACAACGCAGTAATCACGATGTCCGTGGGATGCTGATTCAATGGGTTGAATCCTGAAGCCGAAATCTTTGTCGTAAGGCTACTCTTCCTGTAGAGCGTACTGTGGCGGAATAGACGCAGCAATATCATCCGCAACGTCACTATCGTCTGCGGATCCTTTATTTTTTTTTCTATCAGATGTCATTTGATTCAATGGTTAATTAATGGCTGATTAAAGCTTAATACCCTAAAGCATAGTCAATATTTTGTTTGTAATAACCCTTTATCTGTATTATTTCCTAAAGTTTTAGCATATTTTCAATAATTTATCGATTAAGCCACTTTATAAAGAGTAAATAGAATATGAATCGAAATCATTCTTCTCGTCGCGATTTCCTTAAACAAATAACCTCACTGGGGGTTATGGGTACGGTTGGCTACTTACGTTCACCCATGTCGATGGCTAGTGCAGGTACCACAATTAGTGATCTGACTAGCCGTGTGGGAGGTAAAGTCATCCCTCGAAGCGACGAAAATTATGAAATCTGGCGTCAAAGCATGGTCTGGCATATAAGCAAACCAGGGCGCTTTCCGGAAGTCATTGTCCAGGCAGGAACTGAACAGGATGTAATAGAAGCGGTCAATTATGCTCGAAATAACAGTCTGAAAGTGTCGTTGCGTAGCAGTGGACACAATGGCGCCGGAGCAGCCTTGCGCGATGGAGGAATGCTAATAGACCTGTCCCTGTTACAGGAAATTAATGTAGATCCGGTAACTACTACGGTGAAATTGCAACCAGGCTTAAAGGCTATTCAGTTAATGGAAGAAGTAGAACAACATGATTTAGCATTTCCGGCTTCACATTGCCCTTCCGTTGCCATGGGTGGTTATCTACTTGGTGGTGGCATGGGATGGAATCATGAACATTGGGGAGGTATCGCCTGTCATTCCATTCGCAGCATGGAAATTATTACCGCCGATGGAAAGAAAGTTACTGCCAACCCAACAACAAACAAAGATTTGTACTGGGCAGCCAGGGGAGCTGGCCCTGGATTTTTTGGTGTTGTGACTCAATATGAGTTAGAACTTTACCAGGCACCTCAAACTATTATGGGTAGCATGTACATTCACCCGCTAGATAACCTAAGGGTGGTGACTGATGCACTGGAAAAACTTGTGCAATTAAAAGATGAACGAGTAGAAATATTGCTGCTCTTTATGCATAACCATCAGGCACCCGCTGATATGCCAGCAGAGCAGGCCAAGATTTGTTTTGTTGGTATAAACGCTTTTACTGATTCTGAGCAAGAAGCTAGAAACATGTTAAGCCCCTTTGCAGAAAGTGAGTTGGCTTCTAAAAGTGTTTTTAAAGTCGAAAATAACCCGACAACTTTCCAGAAACTCTATAACCCGGAAAATGTAGACACTGGTGTTGGTCGTTATGCTGTAGATAATGACTGGGTTAGTGATATTAGCGGTGCCTTACATACCCTTGCTGATCATTTTAAATCATCACCTTCAACAAGATCTCATTTACTAGCATCATTGGTAATGAACTCAGCTTTACAAAAGGATGCAAGTTTCTCGAAAATCGCTGAACACTATATCGCTAACTACCTAGTATGGAATGATGAAGAAAAAGATGAAGAAAATCACGCCTGGTTAGGTAAAGCAAATGAATTATTGAAGCCATTCAGCAAAGGACACTATGTAAATGAAGTTGCTGGAGATCGCTACCCTGAACGTTTTCAGGAATCTTTTTCGAAACCCAGCTGGGAACGATTAAACGAATTGAGAAAAAAATATGATCCAGATTCTGTTTTCCACAATTATCTCGGACACTCCTGAGGTTATGACCAGTGAAGATTATATCCTTTTCAAAAATCAGCTGGGAGCGATAAAAATATCTGAGAAAAATAGTTGAGTATGTTTCTATGTACTAGAGAAAACATTCCCATTTCTGACCATTAATGGGAAAGTTTAGGTTCTGACATTAAGTAAATTCGAGGCGTTCAGAGTGACAAATCACTGCTTCTCAATCACCGTAAATGGGAAAGTTGAAGATTCTACTGAACTGATTATTTGCTACGTGAGATTTTTTTAGAACAGATATGCAGTTTTAATACGCAGACGCACTAGACCTTCCATGCCTTGCAATACGATCTAAAGCGCCTGCATTATAGAATTTTGGTTAGCTAAAAAACTGAATTAACATAAGTTATTGATTTATATGAGTGGGAAGGTAGAGGACTTGAACCTTTGACTGCCTGGCGATTTCGCCTTTACGCTTCAATTACTTAGCTTTTTTCACTTTCCCTGAGGGACCTGTGGGGGACGTTGCGCACTGAATTATCTATGATTTACTTACCTTCGTAAGCAAATCATTAGTGTTTAGAAGGATATTCCGTAAGGAAATCGAAAAGTCATCAAATTCTGATTTTGTCGAAGTCACAAAGTGTTCTCTATTATTCCCGTGAGATTGATGCCACCCATCTAAGTCGGATTCATCAAGTCGAATCACAGCAAGAGGTTCCCAGTAATATTCTGTTTGTACGCCAGCTATTGGCTTTTTCGTTCCACTAAAGCGCCCATGAGCAGCCGTATGTCTTTCCTGCATTAATCCAGGGTTCTGAATGGCCTCGGAAATGAATTCCAAAATAGGTTCAACTCCTGTAATAACCTTTTTCCTTTGCATTTTTTTAATAAAATGTTCGAGTCTTTCAAGCGTTGCATGTAAGTAAATTGAGTATGTTCGAGTATGGAAGTGCAATTCACGATCATTTTCCGTTGTTGATATTTTCTCAACGGTCAATTTTAAAAAATCATAACCAAGCTCAAAATCCAGAAGTGATGACAAAAGTTCTGTCCACGGCTCAATTGGTTTATCAAGAAGATTTTTAGCCTCCTGAAAATTGTAAAAGTTTTCAGGTGTTCCTTCCTCTAGCTTCTTTACAAAGTTTGGATGCTTAATCTTTAAATCATCATGAAGGTGGTTTAATAAAGCCGTTTGAATTTTGTTTATTTCTTCTTTCACAATATTTTATAACACCCAGAACCAGCTGCTCATATGCGCGCCTCATCAAATATTCTTTGGCTGTTTTAGAATTGTACAACAAATTTGATTCTCGGAGAGGATTTGAACCACTACTGACATATTCAGAATCTACAATCGTATATAAGTGATTAAGGTACTAATTAATCCTTCCAGAATTTATCGAATCTTTTGGATGTTAACTCGGTATACCTCACCGTATGTTGGATATTCTTATGGACCTGGCAATGTTGTAAGGAGCCAGTAATCAGTTTGGAGGCTATCAGGGGGGGGCGCTCTGTGACTAAGACATTAGGGGTATCATGATACTCTCGCTGTAAACGTCTCAGTGCACCAATTTCACACACTTGAAGAATCTGAATTTATTATCCTTAAAGAATTCTCGATCATTTTCTGAGCCATTTCCTGTTCAACTTTCCCTCGCTTCATAAGCTCGTCTGCAAATGTTAATACTGCAGTCCATATTCTGTCTTCGTTCAACAAACCCACAGTACCTTGTTCATGCTGACGAAACCTATTCATCCAATCTTCCGTTGTTTCATCTGGGAATTCCGACTGATAGAAAATCAAAACAGAGGTATCATCAGGATACACGCCATGCTCCATGTCTTCATCTTCCTCTGGCTCAAACTGCTTAAAATTATTAATCATCTCTTCCAACTCGTGATCATCGACATATTGCATCTCACGTTCAAGCACCTTTCTTTCAGCAAGTGGACCAGCAAGATCAACGATGGGCATTCTGTTAATTGCATAGCTGCGCAAAGTGAGTGAAGTGAATTCACGGTTCTCTATCTCTACCCCTTCAGGTCCAATATCTATACCCTGACCCACAGCGATAACGGCATGTGCCGCCTCATGTACTGCAGCAGCGTATTTATTGTCGATTCCTGTAGTCTTTGAATACATATCTTTAGCGTGCCACTTAACTTCTAATCCTTCCAAAATTTGTCGAATCGTTTAGATGTTAACTCGGTATATCTCACCGTATGCTGGATATTCTTATGGCCCAGGTAATGTTGTAAGGAACGGGTGTCGTGCCCCTCGTTGGCAAGTTTGAAACCACAGGCATGGCGTAGCATGTGAGGATGAACAGGAAAACTAATATCCGCTTTTTCACCTGCCCGAGTAATCAGTTTTCTCACTGTGGAGGTGGTCAGAGGGCCTTTTCTCTCGGTTACATATATATAAGGAGTGTCAGGATAATCTCGTTTCAAACGTCTTAGGGCCCTTATCTCAGGTCCTCTAATTGGATGTGAGGATGGGGATCCATTCTTTACTCGATTAACATGGAGTAAACCCTGTTTTAGATCAACCTGCTCCCATCGCAAACTCACCAGTTCTGATACACGAAAACCGTGGCGGTACATTAAAAGGATCAAGGTTGCATCCCGATGACCGTGCCGCCCTGTCTTCCTGGCCGCACTCATTAATAGTTCTACTTCCTGTTCAGTCAGGTATTCGCGACTTCTGACATCCTTGTTCTTCAGACGTTTTGGCAACTTTCCCATTTTCGGTGTTTGGGGGAAGGTAATCACATCTGCTTTAACGCCCATGTTTATTGACCTCCATTATCGTAACTTTCCCATAAAGGGGTATTAATGGGAAAGTTGTTTGTCCCATAATCCACGGTATACTGGCATTTACTATTACAATACACATGCGTTACAATGTATCGCATATATGGAATCCATTCAAGTCATGTCTCCAAAGAAAACGGCAACGTTAAATTTGCGTATTGATCCAGCAATTAAAGAAGCAGTGAAAGAGGCAGCGGAGTTGGAACATCGCAGTGTAGCCAACTTTATTGAAGTGCTTATCACAGAGCATTGTGAGGCTGTCGGTATCACAATCCCAGAACAGGGTGCTCTTTTTGATGATGAAAAGGGCGATGGATAGTAAGACAATAAAGGCCCTGGTTGAAGCAGGTGCGATAAAAAGTGTTCGCGTGGTTGCAGAAGGTAGTCATTTCCACGTCGAGATTGTGACTCAAGCTGGTCCATCTATTGTGAATACACTGAAAGGTAAACTAAAGACATGGAGTACGCTGGATGCGACAGCGAAATGGATAC
>JABHFC010000238.1 GCA_018676275.1 Gammaproteobacteria bacterium
TCGTCGTCGTGTATTTCGTTGTGGTCTGTCATTGTCATACTCCTGGTTAATTAACTGAATATTTAATAGATTTCATAATCATTAACACGGTATTGAGATAGATAAACACATACTATTTTTCTCTAAATGCCCTGTTGAAACTCTGTGTGATAGGTCGTATCAGGTAATCGAGCGTAGTGCGGCTACCGGTTACGATCATGACGGCTGCCTGCATACCTGGATACAGTTCAATCTCTTCATCTATCTCTCCGACTAATTCCACACGGGCAAGAAAATATCCTGCCCCACTACGTTCATCGGTAAAGCGATCGGCAGAAACCGTAATCACCTGACCATCTATTGGCAAAATTCGCCTTTGATTGAAAGCAGTCAATCGCACCTGGGCTTTAAGCCCCGCCCTGACTACATCGATATCATCCGGGGCAACCCGGGCCTCCACTATCAAGCGAGCGCCCAGCGGGACAATATCCATTAAATCCTGGCCGGGGGCGATGACGCCGCCAACCGTATGGACCTGTAAATTAACAATAGTGCCGTCAAGTGGGGCACTGATAACCGTTCTTGTCAACACGTCCTGTGCAGCCCTGACCTTTTCGATCAAATCGAATAGATTGCTCTGTACCTTACCTAGTTGCCTTACCACTTCATTTAACGCCTTTGTTTTCAACTCAGTAATCTGTAAACGGGCTTCGTCAATTTTTTGCCTGCCTCTGGCTATTGCTGCCAGATTCTGACTACGCTCTCCGTTAACTTCAGCCCTCTCACGTTGCAATTTCCTGAGTCGTGCTTTACCTGCCAATCTCTTCTCAAATAATTTTTTATTACTGCTGATCTCATCTTTTGATAATTTAAGTTGCTCATCCTGTGCCTGGGTTAGTCCATTAAGCCCCTGTATTTCTTCTTTCAATTGTTTGATTTGCTGTTCGGTAATTGCGATTTGTCCGAGCAGTGCCTGGCGGCGTGCATTGAAGATATTGACCTGACCTTCAATAACCTGCGCGACATCTTCGTTCTGTTGTTGTTCGATTAATTCATCCGGGTAATCAATGTTTTCCTTATTATCACGTTCAGCCAGTAATCTTGCCTCCAGTGCCCGGGCATTCAAAAAGCGACTTTTCAGTAAGTCGAGATTGGCACGCGCCTGTGTTTCATCCAGATGAATTAATGTCTCCCCTGCCTCGACTTCATCGCCTTCCTGAATAAGTATCGCGCCAATAATGCCGCCTTCCAGATGTTGAATCGTCTTACGTTTACTATCTACAGAAACAACACCAGGGGCGATAGCTGCACTTTCCAAAGGCACGATCGTGGCCCAGACACCAAACATGCCAAAAAATAGAATAATAATAAATATGCCTGTCGTAACAGGGACCTTGATACCGAGACCATCATCAACTGAATCAATATGATGAGAACATACTTGTGTAGAAAAATTGTTAGCCATGACGTTTTATCTCGGTAACATTTGCTTTTTTTGCATTTTCCGTCAATCTCGCCAACACCTCATCCTTTGCTCCGAAATCCTGCACCTGCCCCTGACGTAGCACCAGAATTTTGTCAACATGCTGTATGACATTTGGCCGATGGCCGATGATGACTACCGTAATACCTTTTTCCTTGAGATTTTTTAATGCATTGAGCAACGCTTCTTCCCCCACTGCATCCAGATTGGCATTGGGCTCATCCAGCACCACAAAGCGGGGGTTGCCATACAAAGCCCGGGCCAGAGCAATGCGCTGGCGCTCTCCGCCTGACAAGGCAGCCCCGCTCTCACCTATAGACGTGTCATAACCATTAGAGAAATGTAGAATCATGTCATGACAAGCCGCCAATCTGGCAGCTTCCACCACCTTTTCCGGCTCGCCTTCACCCATACGAGCAATGTTTTCCTTCACCGTCCCGCTAAACAGTTCGATGTCCTGGGGTAGATAGCCACAATACTGCCCCAGATCTTCAGGATCCCATTTGGCCACATCCATGCCATCAAGCCTTGCCTGCCCAAGTCGTGGAGTAATATTGCCCAATAGAAGACGCACCAGAGTGGTTTTTCCCGATGCTGATGGTCCAATTAATCCCAGGGCTTCACCCTGAGCAAGGGTAAAATTTATGCTCCTTAGAACAGGTTCTGTTTGCCCCGGGTGAATATAGGAGAGACCCTCTACAGAAATCTTGCCTTCTGGTACCGGTAGAGACATGGATTCCGCCCGCGCAGGCATAGTTGATACCTGATGTTTTAATCTATTATAAGCACCGCTGGCTGCGATGGCGGATTTCCAGGCGCTAATCGCCTGTTCCACCGGCGAAAGAGCACGTCCCATGAGAATGGATCCGGCGATCATACCGCCGGGTGTCAGTTTACCCTGTATGACTAACCAGGCCCCCGTACCCAGCATTGCGACTTGTAATACCAGGCGAACGAACTTGGAAATAGCAATGACCATCCCACTTCTATAACTGGCATTTGCCTGCTTGTTCAGGCCTTCTGCATTAACCCGATCCCAGCGGGCTATCAAATTTGGCATCAGTCCCATGGCCTCGATGACGTCAGCATTGCGTACTGCAGCTTCGGCCTGCTGCATGGCTTTGATATTGGCTTTGCTCGCCGCTGCCATCAATGGTCGTGTGATATATTCATTTATGACTGCTAGTGTAAACAGGATAATGGCCCCTATCAGGGCGACTATCCCTAAATAAGGATGTAAGAGGAAAACGAAAATTAGAAAAATCGGGGCCCAGGGAGAATCCAGAAACGAAAAAATTTCTGATCCGGACAGGAAAGTTCGGAATGTATTTAAATCTCGAAGTCCCTGGATAGACGGATCGCTCCCATTCTTCAACGGTAATGAGATGCTCCCCGTTAATACCGTTCCAGCAAGACGTCTGTCTATCCATGAGCCAATCTTGATCATGATATTACTGCGAACGGCTTCCAGTAAGGCAAGCGTCAGGATGGCTAGCACAATAATGATGCTCAACAACATGAGCGTATCAGTAGAACGACTGGATAAGACCCGATCAAAAATCTGTAACATATAGACCGGAACCGCTAACATTAATACATTGATACAAAGACTGAATAACACCACCACATACAAGCCTTTCCGAGCCATATAAATGGTCTCTTCCAGCAGTTTCTGTACAGATGTTATTTCATTCACTCGCTTTTCCTTTTGTGCAAGCTACAGTGTATTCCTATAATAAAAGGATATACATCAGAATTTCTTTCCAAATTATACGATTCTTCCGATGGATTGTAATTTACATTCAGAGAACACTCATAGATAAGAGTTAAATGGACGACCACGTAAAACTTTAGAATTTGAAACACCAGCAGAGAGATTTAATACATGTGTTGCATCGACCGGTTGAAATCGCAGGGGTAAAGCAGACACTCAGGCGGAGTCATATCTGGCATTATTGACCAAATGAAGTGCCAATAATTACATATTCGATTGGGTTACTTCAATTGCCGTTGCATTTCTTCCTGTTCGTTGAGTATCTGCCTGACTTCTCGCAACAACGACCGAACGCTACCCTTGTAAGCGTTTCTTGATACCCTCGTCTTACCCGCTTTTGACTTCGGCCCAGTCGATTGCTCCCACGGTTTCCATTGGCGTATCAACTCCGCCCGTAAACGCCGATGCTTCGGTGTTCGATAATAGCTCATTGCCGTCTCCTGATAGTTTGTTTGGTTGTTTTTCAATTTCCCGCGCCTGCGAGGGAATACCGTTATTGACTTGTTGTGGCCCATTCGCAATATTCGCCTGCCGCGCATAGACAACCGGCGGGTTTTTAACTTGCACCAGCGTTTCGAGCGTTGCCCGGCATTGGCTTTGTGCCTTGAGTGCCAGACGCAGATAGGTCTCCGTTGCGGACAGATACCCCTCAGTCATATTTCCATGTGCTCGTCGTGCAAGACTGTTGAATAGTTCGTCAAGTGTATGAGCCTGGCTAATTAGCATCCCTTCGGCCCGTTTCAAATCGCCACTATTTACCGCCGCAACTTGCGTCGATAGCTCACGAGCTAGTGCATTAACCTCATGGTTATCACCCGTGAATTTCTGAATCGTCGCTGCTGCATTTACCTCGGGCCGGGTTATCGTCTGGGCAGTAGCGTCGTCTGGGTTTGCGTCTACATGGCGTGACACCTCAATAACGTTACGCGGCTTTATTGGTACTGCCTTCTTCGAAATCTTTTTCTTTCTGGTTACTTTATTCTTACTCATGCTACCCCCAGTCGGTTAATGGCATAGTCTTGATACTCGGTAAATCCGCGTGGTCTGGTCATTCTGATAACTTTTCTCGGCTCCACTGATAGACTGTTATATGGCGTATCAATTCTTGAGTTGTTGGATGAATAACTATCCGCCCGGTGCAAATACCATCCGCAAAACTTGCTGCATACATTCGTATTTCATCTAATGGAGTGCTTCCATCAGATATGTCCTTCAGCTCCTTCTCGCTACAGATTGCCCTGAATTGGACTGGGGTGATTTCAAGTCCCAGGCAAGCACCGTCAATCAGTTTTTCTGCCTGTATATCCTGTCCAGATTTAAATTGTGATATGCCGGGGTCAATGGATATTTCTGTTTTTCCGTCCAAATACCCCTGGGTTTGTACTGCCATTACTGACATAAGGGGGCTTTCGTCAGTTTTGTCAGTTAGTCCCCTATGCGTTTCTGGAGTATTTTCTTGAAATTCGGCTAACCACTTACCCATGCGAAATCTCCAGTGACCTGCCCCCAATAACGAGACCAATGTTAAAGTTAGAGTTTGTGTTCAATTGACTATTGTATTCCCTGATGTGTTGGCATGACAAATCGTGCTGTGATGTGTTTCGTCATAACGGTTTGCGGAGCCGGTGAACGGTAACCCAATGAACTGTGCGGTCTGATTGTGTTGTAATGAATACGCCATTGTTCAATCAGTATCTGTGCTTCTTTTAAAGTATAAAAGATTTCTCCATCTAGTAGTTCATCACGTAACTTACCATTGAAACTTTCATTGTAGCCATTCTCCCAGGGACTACCGGGTTCAATGAACAAGGTTCTGACCTTCGCTGCAGACAACCATTCACGTACCGCGATAGCCGTGAATTCCGCTCCGTTATCTGAACGAATATGCTCAGGCACACCGTGTTCAAGAAAAAGCGCATTCAAGCAATCCAGCACATCTGTTGAATTGAGTTGCCGCTTTGTCTTAATGGCGAGAGCCTCGTGCGTGTACTCATCAATTACCGTCAACAGTCGAAAGGCCTTACCGTTATGCGTTCTGTCCATGACAAAGTCATAGGACCATACATGCCTCGGATGCGTTGCTCGTAAACGAATACACGAACCGTCATTCAACCATAATCGCCCTCGTTTTGGCTGTTTTTGAGGGACTTTCAAACCTTCTCGCCGCCAGATCCGCTCCACTCGTTTGTGATTTACCTGCCAACCTTGTCGATTTAATAAGGCTGTCACACGACGATAACCATAGCGTCCATATTCGGTGGACAGGTCAATAATGGCTTTGGTTAACATGGATTCATCCTCCCGCAGCACACAGACGCGACGTTGGGTACTGCGGGATTGCCCCAGAATCCGACAGGCACGGCGTTCCGATACCCCAAGCTGCTCGCGTACATGTCGTACACTTTGCCGTCGCCGCTCGGGGCTTAGTAGTTTCCCTTGAGGGCCTCATTGAGTATGTCTTTATCCAATGACAGATCAGCCACCAACTTCTTCAGGCGAGTATTTTCTTTCTCCAGGTCCTTTAGTCGCCTCGCCTGGTTGATTTGTAGACCACCGTATTCCTTGCGCCAACGATAGTAGCTTTGCTCTGTAAATCCCAGCTGTTTGCAGGCTAGCCCTGCGGTTTGACCTTTACCGACTTCAATTTCAACTAATCGCAAAAGCTTGATGATTTCTTCGGGTTTGTAGTGTTTTCTTGGCATGCGTGACCTCCTTATGGGCCCAGTTTAAGTTATTTTCTAACTTAATCACTGGTACCGTTTTAAGGGGGCAGGTCA
>JABHFC010000004.1 GCA_018676275.1 Gammaproteobacteria bacterium
CTTTGTAAAAGCAAAATAGAGATTACTTGTCCAGGTTGCGGCAAATTGAGACGATGCTAATTGTGCGCGGGCTTCTACTTCAGATAAGATCCAGACTGCAGAACCAAACGAGATGCTCAACATGAAAATTAGTGCGGGAAGCAATCGTTTTAATCGTCGAGCGTAGAAGCTCATGATGGAAATACGACCACTTATTTCTAACTCGCACAATAGAAGTCCGGTAATTAAGTACCCTGAGAGAACAAAAAATACATCAACGCCAATAAAACCACCTTGAACAATAGCTAGTCCTGAATGCGCAAGTATAACAAGCAAGATTGCAACTGCCCTCAATCCTTGCAAGCCATGTCTGAAAGCTAATTTTTTATCAGTCAACATGTATACTAAATTAATACCACTCTAAAAATTACTATGCTTAAAAAACTGATTTATTGTAATTCAAAAATATAGATATAAATAACTCACTACTTGCTATCATACTATCTTCTCAATCATTTCTTCCTGATATATTAGTCTAAATATTTATGCATATTGCACTTGCCCAATCAAATTTTTGTGTCGGTGGTATCAAAAATAACACCGAACAAATAATCAAGCTTGTGAATGAGGCAAGAAAACTCGGCGCGCATATTATTATCTTTCCTGAACTGGCAATATGCAGCTACCCGCCTGAAGATCTTTTACTCAGAAAAGCATTATACGAACAAATAACAAACGCGATTCTACAAATTTCTGCTGAATCTAACGATATCGACATAGTTATTGGATTTCCTGAAAAGACAGCGAGTGGTACATATAACGCCTGTAGCTATATTAAGGAAGGTAAACAGCAAGCAATCTATTACAAACAAAACTTGCCAAATTACGGTGTCTTCGACGAGAAACGTTATTTTTCTGCAGGCTCTGAATGCTGCCTGATTGATTTAAATGGTATTCCAACCGCTCTTAGTATTTGCGAAGACATCTGGTCACCTAATGTAGCCCAACAGGCGAAAGAAGCAGGGGCAAGATTGCTTATCAATATTAATGCCTCCCCCTATCATACAGATAAGCAGGCCGAGCGAGAGTCCATTCTAAAACAGCGCGTAGAAGAGACGGGTTTAAATATTGTTTATTTGAATCTGGTTGGAGCTCAGGATGAGCTCGTATTCGACGGTGCTTCAATGATAATTGACAGCGGGGGTAATTTTGTTTTTCGGGCGCCTCAGTTTGAGGAAGGTTTATACCTGATAGATGTACAACAACATGCCGATAAACTTGAATTTCATTCTGCCTTACCTTCGGCTTCTATCCTCGATCGACATGAAAGCATTTACCAGGCACTGGTATTAGGTGTCAGGGACTATGTTCGTAAAAATGGTTTTAAAGGTGCCGTGATTGGCTTATCAGGCGGTATTGATTCCGCTCTGACTTTGACTATTGCGGTAGATGCTTTGGGTGCTGAGAATGTTGAAGTTCTTATTATGCCCTCACGTTACACGGCAGATATGAGTAATGATGATGCTCAGGAAATGGCGGATATATTGTCCGTTACATATCATATCCTGCCGATAGAACTACCTTTCTCCGCATTTACCGAATTGCTTCAACCTGTATTTAGCGATTTACCAACAGATACAACGGAGGAAAATATACAGGCCAGATCAAGAGGTGTGTTGATGATGGCAATATCCAACAAGACAGGAAAACTGGTTCTCACCACTGGTAATAAAAGTGAAATGGCCGTGGGTTATGCGACTTTGTATGGTGACATGGCCGGAGGTTATGCGCCTTTAAAAGATTTGTCGAAGACACTTACCTATGAATTGGCAAACTGGAGAAACTCACAGGAACAGGTAATTCCCCAACGAATTATTGATCGCCCTCCCAGCGCTGAACTTCGACCAGATCAAAAAGATGAAGACTCTCTGCCGAGCTATGACGTACTCGATCCAATTCTGGCACGTTATATAGAATTGGACCAAAGCCCGGACGAAATTGTTAATGCCGGATTTGAAAGAGAAACTGTACTGGAAATTGTGCGTATGGTGGATCGTAATGAATACAAACGCCGACAGGCTGCTCCCGGGGTTCGCATTACCAGGCGCGCTTTTGGTCGAGACCGGCGCTATCCGATCACATCGGGATACCAGGAATTCTAAACTATCAGAAAAGACTACTATCTGATCAGAATATCTTTTACCTCATCAAGACCCGGGTGATTTGGATAGTTTAATTCCAGTACTCTTAAAGAATCTCCGGAAAGATCATCCATTTCCAGTACCTTATAGGCTTTTGCCAACAATACCAGAGCATCGGGAACCGAGGGTGTTCTTGGATAGGTCTCAATCACATAACGAGCACGATTGGCCGCCGCGACATAGGCTCCTCGAGTCATGTAGTAATTCGCCACATGCACTTCATGTGCTGCTAACAGGTTGCGGAGATGAACCATACGCATCTCTGCATCCGGAATATATTCACTATCCGGATATTTTCTGGCTAATTCATTAAAATCCCGAAATGCCTGCAAGCCGGAAGAAGGATCGCGCTGTGAGGTATCCAGAGGCAGGAAGCGTTCAACCAGACCTTTACTACGATTAAAATTAACCAGGCCTCTCAAATAATAGGCGTAATCGACATGAGGGTTTTGTGGGTACAGACGGACAAAACGATCACAGGCTGATATTGCCGAGTCGTAATCTTCTGTTTTGTAATAGGCATAGGCTAAATCAAGTAAGGACTGCTGGCCATATACCCCAAAAGGGAAGCGTGTTTCCAGAAACTCGTAATACTTCACCGCTTTGCTGTAATAGCCCGACTCCAGTGCACCTTTGGCCTCATTATAAAGTCGATCAACGGTCCAGTTCTTAGCCGAATCATCTTCATCATCACCAAAAAACGAGCAACCGGCACTCGTAATTACCAGGATTATTAATAAAACACACTTTTTCATAAATTTATAACCAGCTGTATTGTTATATTAAAAGGAGTCTGTGGAACTTAGGTGTTCGGTCGGTAGTTGCTCCTGCATAACCGACACTTCCGCCTTCCATGGCGGTCGTAGCGAGGAGAAGATCGGTTTGAGGCATAAGATACGCATTAGTTTGTTGAATGGTGGTGCTCTTTAGCAAAATAATGCGTATCTTAGGGCCAAATCCGGCTTTTCCGTAGCAGAACAATCCTAAGTTCCACAAACTCCCATTATAATACTCTGAAAAATAATGTCTTATACACGAATTTCCGAAATATGCCGACTGAAAAGTTAAGCTTAACTATCACGGAGGTGCTTGATAACAAGCGACTGGATCAAGCTCTGGCCGTTTTGTGCCCACAACATTCCCGATCACGATTACAAAACTGGATTCGTAGCGGCTATGTAACAGTTGATGGTCTTACGCTAAGACAGAGAGACAAAGTAGCAAGCGGCCAATCTATTCAGATCGAAGCAGAATTTGAAATAGAGGAAGAATGGGAAAAGGAAGATATTCCTTTGAACATTTTGTACGAAGACGAAGCTCTCATTGTTATCGACAAGCCACCGGGGCTCGTTGTTCATCCCGGTGCTGGTAATCCGCGTCACACTCTTTTAAATGCCCTGCTTTATTATTCTCCCCAGTTAGCTCAGGTGCCCAGGGCAGGTATTGTTCAACGACTGGATAAAGATACTTCAGGTTTAATGGTTATCGCGCTTACACCTTCAACACACACCTATCTGGTAGACCAGTTGCAAAAACGTCTGGTAAAACGTGAATATCAGGCCATTGTTCATGGCGTTATGACAGCCGGCGGCACAGTCGATGAGCCTATTGGTCGGCATCATATTCAGCGAAAACGAATGGCGGTAACTGGATCGGGAAAACAGGCACGTACCCATTATCGTGTACTTCGAAAATTCAAGGCACACACACATGTGCAATTACAACTGGAAAGCGGTCGTACCCATCAAATTCGGGTTCACATGGCCCATATTCATTATCCAGTTGTTGGTGATCCACTTTATGGTGGTCGCAAACGAATACCAAAAAATTGTTCGAACGCATTAAAAGAAAAAATTGCAGAATTTCCCAGACAAGCCCTGCATGCCTGTCAACTCGGATTGAAGCATCCACTTAGCGGTGCTTATCAGACATTTACATCTGCAATACCTGATGATATTCAGACCTTGCTGACAGCTTTGGATCAGGATTCGAACGAGAAATGAATTTCTGGGTAGACGCTGAATGGCCCACCCCGGCATGGATAAAAGCCGGGACCACTACCGTTCACTCAGGTTTCAGCCTTCCTCCTTATGCAGGACTTAACCTGGCCGAACATGTTGGCGATGAATTAGAACGGGTCAGGCAAAACCGCAATCTTTTGGAAAAAGAATTAAATTTGCCTTCAACGCCGTTATGGTTACAGCAGGTACATGGTCAGGAAATTATTGAAGATAAAAACTGGTTTCCCAATGTCAGTGCAGATGCATGCTTTAGTAAACAGCAGAACAGCGTTTGTGCAATCCTCACAGCAGACTGTTTGCCTCTTTTGCTCTGTGATGAAAAGAACAGACAAATCGCTGCTGTTCATATTGGCTGGCGTGGACTGTGTCAGAACATCGTTTCAGCAAGCCTGTCCCGATTTAATTCAGATCACGGCAATATATTGGCCTGGATTGGGCCACATATTCATGCCGCAAATTATGAAGTAGGTGAAGATGTTAGACAGGCTTGTCTAAGCGCTATTCCGGGCGCAGATCATGCTTTCACCAGAGTTAAGGAGGGCTATTGGCTGGCAAATCTCGAAACGCTTGTTCGTCATCAACTGGAAGACAGTGGCATTACAATGATATTTGGCGCCAATAGATGTACATTTAAAGAACAGTCGGACTTCTATTCCTACAGAAGAAATAATATAACCGGGCGCATGGCCAGCCTGATTTGGATGGAATCCGAAAATATTTAGGCTAAGCTGTAAGACTAGACAACTTGCTGTTAAAAACGCAGGTGTCTATCCAGGGGAGAATAGTGATGAGCAAAAAAGACAACCAGACGCTCTCATTTAGTCAAAGCGTTAATCACATGGCTGATCGGGCATTCCGGGCGATGGATATGGCACCGGACATTGCAGCAGCTATCAAAGCCTGCAGTTCAATCATTCAGGTAAACTTTCCTGTCAACATCAAGGGCAAGGTAGAAGTATTTACCGGCTGGAGAGCAGTGCACAGTACTCATCGATTACCTGCCAAGGGCGGTATTCGCTATGCCACCTTTGTTGATCAGGATGAAGTAGAAGCACTGGCTGCTCTGATGACCTACAAGTGCGCAATTGTTGACGTACCTTTTGGAGGCTCAAAGGGTGGATTACTGATTGACCCTTCCAGGTACGATCGTAATGATTTGGAACTGATCACACGCCGTTTTGCCCGTGAATTAATACGAAAAGGATTCCTGAGTCCGGCTACCAATGTACCGGCACCGGATATGGGTACGGGTCAAAGGGAAATGGCCTGGATAGCCGATACCTATAAACTTCTCCATCCTGAGGATATCAATCACACGGGTTGTGTAACCGGAAAACCTGTAGCCCATGGTGGTATTCGCGGCCGTACCGAAGCCACCGGCCGTGGTGTTGTTTATGCAATACGAGAGTTTTTCAGACACCCTGAGGACATGAAATCTGCCGGCTTGAAGGGCGGACTGGCTGGCAAGCGAATTATCATTCAGGGTCTTGGAAACGTCGGTTATTATGCGGCCAAACTGCTTGATGAGGAGGACGATGCAAAAATAATTGCCATCATTGAAAGAGACGGTGCATTAATCAAGGAAGATGGTTTGTCTGTCGAAGCTGTTCGACAGTATATTAACGAACACAAAACTATCAAAGGTTATGCTGACGCCACATTTACAGAGAATGGTCTGTCAGCAATGGAACTAAAATGTGAGATTCTTATACCAGCGGCAATGGAAGCGCAGATCACGGCTGAGAATGCGGGAAAATTGAAAACCAATTTAATAGTTGAAGCGGCTAATGGTCCGGTAACTTTCGAAGCCGACGAAATTTTACGCAAAGCGGGTGTCAGTATTTTGCCCGACGCTTATGTCAATGCCGGTGGTGTCACCGTCTCATATTTCGAATGGATACGAAACCTGTCCCACATCCGCTTCGGCCGTATGGAACGTCGTTTTGATGAGACGCGTGGTCAACACCTAATCTCTGCGATGGAATCTTTGACTAATCAAACAGTGCCCGACTGGATGCGAGACGAAATCGTTCGTGGCGCTGATGAACTGGATCTGGTTCGCTCTGGTCTTGATGACACTATGCGTAATGCTTACCAGGAACTCAGTAATACATTTCACAACAATAAGAATGTAGAAGACTTCCGCACCGCAGCCTATGTAGTAGCTATTGATAAAATCTCACGCTCTTATTTCGATATCGGAGTTTATTAATACCCGACCTTTCTCCTTTTTAATGTTGTTTTCCAATACGCGCTTGAAATTAGCCGTACCGCCCTCATGTTTGCATGTATATATGAAACCTGAGTCACAAAGAACATGCGAGCAGATAAATTAACCAGTAAATTTCAACAGGCCCTGGCTGAGGCACAAAGCCTTGCACTCGGTCGAGATCATCAGTTCATTGAACCAGTCCATGCTATGACAGCGTTGCTGGATCAGTCTGGTGGCACCAGCAGGCATCTGCTTGATACAGCCGGCGTCAATGTTCAGCAATTGCGTTCGCGACTGGGGCAGGCCCTCGATCAAATCGCACAGGTAGAAGGTAGCAGTGGCGAAGTTCATATTTCAAAAGAACTGGATCGCCTTCTAAATCTAACGGATAAATACGCTCAGCAAAGAAATGATGATTACATTTCCAGTGAACTTTATGTACTTGCTGCGATAGAAGATAAGGGAGCATTGGGTAAATTATTAAAGGACGCCGGTGCTGATAAAAAACAGATAGAACAATCGATTGATAGTCTTCGCGGTGGCGAAAGCGTCAATGATCCTTATGCGGAAGAACAACGTCAGGCGCTCGAGAAATATACTATCGACCTGACTGAACGGGCTGAACAGGGAAAACTGGACCCGGTTATTGGTCGTGACGATGAAATACGCAGAACCATTCAGGTATTACAAAGACGCACAAAGAACAACCCGGTTTTAATTGGCGAACCAGGCGTTGGTAAAACTGCCATCGTTGAAGGTCTGGCTCAACGCATCGTCAATGGCGAGGTACCGGAAGCTCTGAAAAGCAAACGACTTTTGGTGCTGGATATGGGTTTGTTAATTGCCGGAGCAAAGTTTCGCGGCGATTTTGAAGAACGTCTGAAAGCGGTCCTCAATGATCTGAGCAAACAAGAAGGTCAAATCATTCTCTTCATTGATGAGGTTCACACAATGGTCGGTGCGGGCAAGGCTGAAGGATCAATGGATGCCGGTAATATGTTGAAACCGGCACTTGCGAGAGGCGAATTACATTGTATTGGTGCAACTACGCTGGACGAATACAGGAGCCATATAGAAAAAGATGCTGCTCTGGAAAGACGATTCCAGAAAGTTCTGGTTGGAGAACCCAGCGTCGCCGACACCATCGCTATTTTACGTGGATTGAAAGAACGCTACGAAGTACATCACAATGTCCAGATTACCGACCCTGCTATTGTTGCGGCAGCTACGCTGTCACATCGTTATATAACTGATCGACAGTTACCAGATAAAGCGATAGATCTTATTGATGAATCTGCCAGCCGTATAAGTATTGAAATCGATTCCAAACCGGAAGTTATGGACAAACTCGAGCGTCGTCTAATTCAGATGAAAATCGAACGTCAGGCTCTGAAGAAAGAAACAGATGCGGCATCGAAAAAACGCCTGAAAAACCTGGATGAGGAAATCAGTGAAGTACAAAGAGAATATTCTGATCTGGAAGAAATTTGGCTGGGTGAAAAAGCTGCGTTACAGGGTAGCCATACAATTAAGGAAAAACTTGAGTCGGCACGTTTGGAGTTTGATACGGCAAAACGTGCTGGCGATTTGAATCGAATGTCAGAGTTACAATACGGCCTGATCCCTGATCTGGAAAAACAATTACTAGAGGCCAGTGAAACTGAAATAGAAGATATGCAGCTTTTGCGAAACAAAGTAACAGAAAATGAGATCGCGGAAGTGGTTGCAAACTGGACGGGGATCCCGGTAACTAAAATGCTGGAAGGAGAACGCGACAAACTTCTGCATATGGAAGATGCTTTGCATCAGCGGGTTATAGGACAGGAAGAAGCTATAAGCAGTGTTGCAGATGCCATAAGGCGTTCTCGTGCCGGTCTCTCAGATCCAGATAGACCTAATGGTTCTTTTCTGTTTCTTGGCCCGACAGGTGTTGGTAAAACCGAACTGTGTAAAGCTCTGGCCGAATTCTTATTTGATACTGAAGAAGCACTAATCCGCATAGACATGTCGGAATATATGGAAAAACATGCCGTTGCCCGTCTAATAGGTGCGCCACCGGGCTATGTTGGTTATGAACAGGGTGGCTATCTCACAGAAGTCGTGCGTCGCAAACCATATAGTCTGATTTTGCTCGATGAGGTAGAAAAAGCCCATCCCGATGTCTTCAATATCCTATTACAGGTACTTGATGACGGACGCTTAACTGATGGACACGGTCGCACTGTAGATTTTCGTAATACAGTGATCGTGATGACCTCGAACCTGGGTTCAGATCAGATCCAGCAAATGTCTGACGATGCCGATTATGAGACTATGAAAGAAACAGTTCTTGAGATCGTCAGCCATCACTTTCGACCTGAGTTCATAAATCGCATAGATGATCTGGTGGTTTTTCATGCACTGCAACAAAGACAAATCAGAGCTATTGCAGATATCCAGATCAAAAGACTCGCTCTGCGACTTGCTGAACAGGACTTGCAAATACAGGTATCGGAGGCCGCGCAGGATATGTTGGGCGAAGCGGGTTTTGACCCCGTTTACGGCGCCAGACCACTAAAAAGGGCTATTCAGGTACAACTGGAAACGCCTCTGGCAAAAGCCATACTGGCCGGTAGTTTCGATCCTGAGAGTATTATCCAGGTTGATTGTAAAGAAGGTGAACTGACATTTAGCCAGACTAATTCTTAAAAATCAGCTATATAGCGATATTTCTAAATTGCTTGCCAACTATTTATTGCCCGGTTTTTGTCGATCTTCACGCCTTTTTTGCAAATCTCAGTAAGATTGCAGTTCTGGGCCTGTAAACCTCTGCTTATGACAGCACACATTAATAAAGGAGTTGGTTATTTCCTCCATATAATCTAATATTTAGCGTCAAATCGAAAGAAAAAAGGTTACGTCCATATGGCTACTCCAGCAAAAAAAATAAACCTCAGCGGATTAGCTCGCAAGCTTGTTCTCGATGGTTTACTTGAAGAGGAAGCCGCGCAGGAACATTTTCAGGGTGCGCTGAAGAAAAAACAACCCTTTGTGGCTTATCTGGTTGAAAATGATCTCGCTCCCAGTAGTGAAATCGCCTTAGCTGCATCACAGGAATTTGGTGTCCCGCTTCTGGAAATCGACTCTCTTGAGCTCGATTTGGATGTAGTTAAATTAATCAAAGAAGATTTAATTAAAAAGCATCACGCCCTACCGATTTTTAAGAGAGGAAAACGTCTTTACATAGCCCTGTCAGATCCAACTAATCTGCAAGCGCTGGACGAAATTAAATTCGCTGTCAGTATGAATACTGAAGCAATTTTGGTCGAAGAAGATAAATTGGCCAAACTCATCGATAAGACCCTTGAAGAAATGGATGGCGGTCTCGGAGGCATGGATGATGATATGGATGATCTTGAAGATCTCGAAGTCGCCGATGAGACCACGGACCAGGAAGAAGACGATGGCGATATTGATGATGCGCCGGTTGTAAAATTTGTCAACAAAGTGTTGTTGGATGCCATTAAGAAAGGTGCTTCAGATTTACATTTTGAACCATATGAAAAAATTTACCGGGTAAGATTTCGAATTGATGGCGTTCTTATGGAAGTTGCCAAGCCGCCTCTGGTCTTGTCATCCAAAATTGCAGCCAGAATTAAAGTTATGGCCAGACTCGATGTTTCCGAGCGTCGTGTACCTCAGGATGGTCGTATCAAACTAAAACTGTCAAAGACTAAATCCATCGACTTTCGAGTTAATACCTGCCCGACTTTATTTGGTGAAAAAACCTGTATGCGTATCCTTGATTCGGATGCGGCGGCATTGCAGATTGATATGTTGGGTTATGAGGATCATCAGAAAGAAAATTTCCTCTCCAATTTGCACAAACCCTATGGAATGTTTCTTGTTACCGGCCCTACCGGTAGTGGTAAAACGGTATCTCTCTACACTGGTATAAGTATTCTTAACCAGGTGGACATCAATATATCGACTGCAGAAGACCCTGTGGAAATTAACTTACCTGGTGTTAACCAGGTTCAGGTGGACGAACGTACCGGCATGACCTTCGAAAAAGCGCTGAAGGCTTTCCTGCGTCAGGATCCGGATATCATTCTGGTGGGCGAGATTCGAGATCTGGGCACAGCGGGTATCGCCGTTAAGGCGGCACAAACCGGTCACATGGTCATGTCTACCCTGCATACCAACGATGCCCCGCAGACACTCACACGACTACAGGATATGGGTATTCAGGCTTTTGCTGTGGCAACTTCCATTAACCTGATCACGGCACAACGTTTATGTCGACGCTTGCATGGTGAATACAGGGAACCGCTGGAAATGCCGAAAGAAGCCTTACTTGATGAAGGCTATACGGAAGAAGATGTTGCAAAGGGTATAAAACTGTTTGAACCTGTTACTGGCAATGAGGATTGCGATACTGGCTACAAAGGACGCTGTGGTATTTATCAGGTTATGAATATATCCGATGCTATGAAACGTCTAATTATTGAAGGTGCAAACGCTGTGCAATTGGCAGATCAAGCGGCAGAGGAAGGTATATGGGATATACGCAAGTCCGGTTTGGCAAAGGCCATGCAAGGCATGACCTCCCTCTCAGAAGTCAACCGAGTCACTGTAGAATAGGAAAAGATTATGGCTGAAGCTGCAAAAGCAGACATGTTTGTCTGGGAAGGTACGGACAAAACAGGTAAACGCGTCAAAGGGGAAATGAGTGGTCAGAGTGACTCACTGGTTAAAGCCATGTTACGTCGGCAGGGAGTTAAACCACTTAAGGTAAAGAAAAAACCTAAACCTTTATTCGGCGGCGACGGTGGTGGCAAAGTTACACCGAAGGATATCACTGTATTTAGTCGCCAATTAGCTACCATGATGTCTTCCGGTGTACCACTGGTTCAGGCATTTGAAATTGTCGGGCGCGGTCATGATAACCCGGCAATGCAGGATCTTATTCTGGGAATCAAAGCCCATGTTGAAGCCGGAAACAGTCTTGTAGAAGCACTACACAAATATCCACTTCAGTTTAACGATCTCTATTGCAATCTGGTTCAGGCTGGCGAACAAGCCGGTATCCTCGAAGGTATTTTGCATAAACTTGCAACATACATGGAAAAAACTGAAGCCTTAAAGTCAAAGATTAAGTCAGCTTTGTTTTACCCTGCTGCCGTTATAGCGGTTTCTTTTATTGTTGTTACGATTCTTATGATTTTTGTGATTCCGCAATTTGCAGAATTATTCTCAAGTTTCGGCGCCGACCTGCCTGCCTTAACCCAATTTCTTGTGGATTCGTCCGATTTCTTCGTTGCAAACTGGTACATCATTTTTGGTGTGATCGGTGGGACTATATATGGACTCCTGGAAGCAAAGAAAAGGTCAAAGAAAGTGCAAATGTTTATCGATGTCTATTCATTGAAAATGCCAATTATTGGTGAAGTACTGGAAAAATCAGCAATTGCCAGATTTGCTAGAACACTGGAAACCATGTTTGCGGCTGGTACACCGCTGGTCGAAGCGATGAATTCAGTCGCTGGTGCCTGTGGTAATGTCGTCTTCTACGATGCTACGATGAAAATGAGGGATGAAATTGCTACAGGTACACAATTGCAGTCATCTATGCGAGACACTGGACTATTTCCCAATATGGTCGTGCAGATGGTTGCCATCGGTGAAGAATCCGGTGCCATTGACGCCATGCTCGGTAAGGTTGCTGACTGGTTTGAGCAGGAGGTTGATGACGCAGTTGAAGCGCTGACAAGCTTGCTGGAACCTGCGATCATGGCTTTTCTTGGTGTTGTCATTGGCGGTATTGTTGTTGGCATGTATCTACCCATATTCAAGATGGGCGCTGTTGTATAGATTTCAGCCTTTTCAGCAAGCTTTCAATTTGGCTTTGTCTATGATCTCCTTGCGCCCCATACCTAAAGCAGTCAATTAACATCAATCAGTGATGGCTAACATCACACATAATAATTGAAACCTGTGCAACTAATACATTATCTACAATCGAACATTATTGCGTTTTACATTGTTGTTTCTGCATTGGGAATGGTAGTTGGTAGTTTTTTGAATGTGGTTATTTATCGCCTGCCGATAATGATGCATAAGGCATGGCGTAAAGAGTGTTGTGAATTCCTCGAAGTAGATGAAGATAAAGATGTTGACGAGCAACACTATAGCCTTGTATTTCCTAATTCCCAATGCCCGAAATGCCAACATAAAATAAGAGCCTGGGAAAATATTCCGCTAATAAGCTATTTATTTTTGAGAGGCAGGTGCTCGTCATGCCATACCAGCATCTCTATCCGTTATCCGGTAATTGAAATACTTAGTGGTGTTCTTTCATTAATCATTGCATGGAAATTTGGTTTCAGCCTGGCGTTGATCCCTGCCCTGTTCCTGACCTGGGCGTTAATAGCTCTGAGTTTTATCGATATTGATCACCAATTATTACCAGACGATATTACTTTACCATTTCTTTGGCTGGGACTGTTATGTAACGTCTTTGCTATCTACACTGATATCTACTCCAGCGTAATTGGTGCGGTGGCTGGTTACATGTCGCTATGGCTGGTCTACATATCTTTCAAAATTGTGACTGGCAAAGAAGGTATGGGTCACGGTGATTTCAAACTACTGGCCCTGCTGGGTGCATGGATGGGTTGGCAGGTTTTACCTGTCATTATCATTCTTTCATCATTATGTGGTGCCATCATTGGCGTCAGTATGATTCTGTTTGGTGGTCACGACAGAAAACAGGCAATCCCCTTTGGTCCTTACCTGGCAATGGCGGGCTGGATCGCTTTTATCTGGGGACAGGAAATAACCAATGCCTATAGCCTTTGGATGCTAAGCCCATGAAACGTCCATATTGCGTCGGTTTAACCGGAGGTATTGGCAGTGGAAAAACCAGTGCTACTGACAGGTTTTCCGAACTCGGTGTCCCTGTTATCGACGCGGATACAATTTCTCACGAAGTCGTACAAGCCGGTCAGCCTGCCCTGCAAGCTATTGCCGAATGTTTTGGAGCCGAAGTGATAAATGCTGATGGTCATTTACGACGAGAGTATCTCAGGAAACTAATTTTTGATGATCCTTCTGCTCGCCTAAAGTTGGAGGCGATTATTCATCCACAGGTTTTTAATGAAATCTCGAGACGTTTGAGTCTGGTTAAATTTCCATATTGTATTGTCTGTAGCCCTTTACTTCTGAAGTCCAAATCTGCTTATGATCTTGATCGTATTCTGGTTATAGATGCCTCTGAGAAATTACAAATTGAGCGAGCCAGTCGACGGGACAACTCAGAGGAATGTGAAATTAAAAAAATAATCGACTCTCAATCAAACCGCCAGGACAGACTGGCCAGCGCAGACGATATTATTATCAACGATAAAGATTTGTCTTTTTTGCACGAGCAAATCGGTAAATTGCATGAAAAATACCTCAATATAGCTAAAAAAGGTGTGGCTCAATGTTCGTAAAGCATCGCTCATATTTTCTCACAGAGCTTAAGCGATCTCGTGGTTAATTCTGTTATTTATGAACAGCCTTTGAACGAACGTGTTCGTACTTTTTTACGACTTGAACATCTGTTTAATTCAGAAGAGCACTATCTATCCAATCCTGACGAATGGGCCAGCAGAGCCAATTTGTCGTTATTACTGGATATAATAGATATGCTTGGTCGTTCTGATGTTAAAACTGAATTAATTAAGGAAATGGAACGTCATTCTCTGACTTTGTCCAGCCTGAAAAAAAACCCGGGTGTTGACATGCAGCGATTAGAAATAATTCTTGATGATATTAATCATCATCTGGAAATTCTTCGCGATAGTTCTTATCAACCAGGACAAGCACTACGACAGGATGAACTTGTCACCAGTATAAAGCAACGCAGTTCTATACCGGGAGGTTCATGCAATTTTGATTTGCCGGCATATCATCATTGGTTACAGAAATCACAAATAGAAAGAAGTGAAGATCTTGACAGGTGGCGTTCGGATTTGCTGGTAATTAAAAACAGTATTCAACTGTCACTACATATGATCAGGAATAGCGCAAACCCGGTACTGGAAAAAGCAGAAAATGGTTTTTTTCAAAAACCAATTGAAGCCAATGTATCATGTCAGATGATTAGAATCATATTACCTTCAGGATCTGAGTTTTTTCCTGAAATTAGCGGAGGTAAACATCGCTTTACTGTTCGTTTTCTTGAGCAAACTTCAACAGACGAACGTCCTGTACAAACCAAAAGTATGGTTGAATTTGAATGTCATTGTTGTATTTTATGAAGAAACAATATCCCTGTCCTCACTGCAGTAAACTTACAAGTCTTGAAAACGACAATTCCTGGAGACCGTTTTGTAGTGAGCGTTGTAGACTCATTGATCTCGGAGACTGGATGGATGAAAAAAATAAAATCGCCTCTGAACATACTGATTTTTTTGATATGGAATCAGACGAAGATACACTAAAACATTGATTGCAACTGAGGTCTTACCGGCCTTCGATTTGACCATTGGGTTTCAATAAAAGTATTGCTTCTATAATCTCTGAGTTTGCAGCAGGAAAATCTCTCTGTGAAAGTGATGATGTCGAGACCCATTCCGTTAGCTGCCCTTCCTTGCCATAAATCTCTCCATGCCAGTCAGTAACGGACCAGACATCCAGTTTAACTTTTTGCTGCGGGTAATCGTGTTTGATAATAATCAGTGGACTACAACTATCGACGCTAAGATTCAGTTCCTCATATAATTCTCTTTTCAAAGCTGTCACTACGTTTTCATTGTCCCGACATTTGCCACCGGGAAATTCCCATAACCCTCCCTGATGTACATTATCTGGGCGCTTCGAAATTAACACCTTGTTTTCTGATTGCCTGAAGACTACCCCAACTGCTATATGTAACCGGTCTTCAGACATTGTCTAAGCTAACTAAACCTGATGCTTTATCAACTACGATATTCAGCATTTATTTTGATGTAATCATGGGATAGATCGCAGGTCCATACTGTTTCACTACATTGTCCTTGTCCTAAATCGATTCGAATCACGATTTCTTCTCTGGACATCACATCTTGCCCTGCCTTTTCGGTATAGCTTTCAGCCTTCTCTCCATTTTCAACTATGCAAACTTCATCCAGGTAAATTGAAATTTTTTCCGCATCAATTTGCGCGGCCCGCGAGCGACCAACTGCAGCAATGATGCGTCCCCAATTTGGGTCTGAGGCAAACAAAGCAGTTTTCACCAGAGGTGAAGTAGCAATATCATAGGCAATATCCTGACAAAGAACAGCTGAGCTTCCACCCTGAACGATAACGCTAACAAATTTTGTCGCACCTTCCCCATCACGAATGATCATTTGCGCCAGTTCCATACAGACACTATCAATTTCATTCTGTAAATAGATTAACAATGGATCATTTTCGTTTTCTATTTTGATCTCACTTTTACCTGTAGCTATCAACAAACAGGCATCATTGGTCGATGTATCGCCATCAACACATATTCTGTTAAACGAACGTTCAACGGCCTTATTCAAAACTTTGTTAAGGAGATTTGAATCGACCCCGGCATCCGTAGCTATGTATGCCAGCATCGTAGCCATATCAGGTCGTATCATTCCTGAGCCTTTTGCAATACCGGTGATTTGAACTGCTTTATTTCCCAGTAGTATTGATTTCGAAACACCTTTGGCTACAGTATCCGTAGTCCTAATTGCATGGGCACTCGCCAACCAATTGTTATCGCTTAATGTTGCCTGCAGTATGGGAAAGGATTCTTTGATATTTTCCATCGGCAGGTACTCACCAATTACTCCAGTGGAAAACGGTAATACCTGATCAGGCTGACACCCTAATTGCGTGGCCAGCAACTGACAACATAACAATGCGTCGTTGTGACCGCGATCACCGGTTCCAGCATTTGCATTTCCTGCATTAATTAAACAATAAAGGGGAGTGTTTTGACTTAAATGCTTCTTTGCTACAACGACTGGAGCTGCGCAAAATGCATTTTTTGTAAAGACAGCAGCGCAGGAACTATTTTCACTGATTTCAATCAGTGAAATATCGTCTCTATTATTATCGTAAATTGATGCATTACATGTTGCCAGACGCACCCCGGCAACTGCTGATAACTCGACAGGTTCTTTTAGTGAGACTGGCAAGGTAAGAAAGATTCCATCAATACACCGAATCTAGTAAGCATTCGGTTTTAGAGTCACAATTTTAGTCAAGTTTGCCATGACATTGCTTATACTTCTTACCTGAACCACATGGGCAAGGTTCGTTGCGTCCCACTTTTCTTTCTTCCCGAACATAAGGAGTTTTGTCTGCTTCTGCAGGTTCTCCCGTTTCTCCTGTGAGTGCATTGGGCGCAGAGGGGTGGTTAAAATTCATTTTTTGTTCGGCTGCCCGGTTTTCAACTGCTTCAACATCCTGTTCCGTCCGAATTTGCACCTTGGCAAGTATACCGATAACTTCCTGTTTTATGTTATCCAGCATCTCTTCAAACATCGCAAAAGCTTCACGTTTGTATTCTTGCTCCGGTTTCTTTGCAGCAAAACTTCTCAAACCAATTCCCTGACGCAGGTGATCCATAGCAACTAAATGTTCTTTCCAGTGCCTATCCAGAACATCCATCATAAAATCGCGTTCAATTCTTCGCATTAATTCAGAAGATATAATTTTTTCTCTGTCTGTTGTTACCTGCTGGATATGCTCAAGGATTTTCTCACGCAAACTCTCTTCGTTAAGTGAATCATCTTCTTCTAACCAAAGATTTATATCAACAGAAGTTCCGAATTCATGGTCCAGTGCATCTGTAAGACCATGTATCTCCCACATTTCATCGAGACTTCCTGCGGGAATGTAACTGCTCACTAATCCATTAACAATATCTTCTCGCATGATCTGTATATCAGTCTCGATATCATCCGCTTCAAGTAACTCATTGCGCCATTCATAAATTACTTTTCGTTGATCATTTGCCACATCATCGTACTGAAGCAAATGTTTACGCATATCAAAGTTATGTGCTTCAACTTTTCTTTGTGCGTTTTCTATCGCCTTGGTAACAAGACCTGATTCAATCGCCTCACCTTCCTCCATACCCAGTTTTTGCATAATACTGGCAACTTTGTCGGAAGCGAATATACGCATTAGATTGTCTTCCAGTGACAGGTAAAACCGACTGGAACCCGGATCACCCTGACGTCCGGCACGCCCTCTTAGTTGGTTATCGATACGTCGAGATTCATGTCTTTCGGTACCTATAATACGCAAGCCACCATTATCAAGAACCTGTTGATGACTTTCCTGCCAGTCAGATGTGATTTTTTCAATGACCTTTTCATCCGGGTTTTCCAGCTTTTTAATTTCTGCTTCGTAATTACCACCCAATACAATGTCAGTACCACGCCCGGCCATATTAGTTGCAATGGTAATCGTGCCCGTGGTTCCGGCCTGGGCAATAATCCCGGCTTCCTTTTCGTGGAACTTGGCATTTAATACCTGATGCTTGATTTTTTCTTTTTGCAGCAAGTTAGACAAATATTCAGACACCTCAATAGAAGCCGTGCCCACCAGTACCGGTTGCCCTTTATCTACACAGTCCCTTATATCTTCAATAATTGCCGCAAATTTTTCTTTCGCTGTCAGAAAAATCATGTCCGCCTGATCATCTCTGATCATTTTCATATGTGTAGGTACAACCACAACTTCAAGTCCGTATATCTGTTGGAATTCGAAAGCTTCAGTATCAGCTGTTCCTGTCATACCAGAGAGCTTGTTATAAATACGAAAATAATTCTGGTAGGTAATCGTCGCCAGAGTTTGATTTTCGTTTTGTATAGGTACACCTTCCTTAGCTTCTATAGACTGATGCAAGCCATCCGACCAACGCCTCCCTGGCATGGTACGACCGGTAAATTCATCAACGATTACAACTTCATTATCTTTGACGATGTAGTCCACATCTTTTTGAAACAGATTATGCGCACGTAATGCAGCATTCAAATGATGCAACACAGGAATATTAACCGGATCGTAAAGACTTTGGCCTTCAGAAATTATTCCCGCAGAAAGAAACAAGTGTTCCACTGTTTCATGACCATCCTCCGTCAAATAGGCCTGTTTTGATTTCTCATCAAGGCTGTAGTCGCCAGGTCCATCCTCAATTAATTGTACGACCAGTTTCGGTACAATTTTGTTAATAGACACATACAGATCGGAACGATCGTCTACTGAACCGGAAATTATCAAAGGTGTTCTGGCTTCATCAATAAGAATTGAATCCACCTCATCGACAATACCGTAATTCAATTCACGTTGAACCTGTTCGTCCTTATTAAACTTCATATTATCCCGTAGATAATCGAAACCAAATTCATTATTGGTACCGTAGGTTATATCTGCGGCGTAAGCGCTTTTCCTTTCATCATTATCCAGGCCACTGGTGATCACTCCTGTTGTCATCCCTAAAAATGAATACAGGGCCCCCATCCATTCAGAGTCTCGTACCGCCAGGTAATCATTCACGGTGATAACGTGCACACCTTTACCTGTCAGAGCATTTAGGTAAGCAGGCATGGTTGCGACCAGGGTTTTACCTTCACCGGTACGCATTTCTGCAATGTTTCCGTTATTTAGTACCATGCCACCAATCAACTGCACATCGAAGTGTCGCATACCCAAACTGCGTTTCGCAGCCTCGCGCACAAGAGCAAAAGCTTCAGGCAATATCTCTTCCAGTGATTCACCGTCAGCAACCCTCTTTTTCAGCTTGTCGGTTTCAACCGGGAAGTCTGCATCAGTCAGCTTTTCCATAGCTGGTTCAAGCGCATTAATCTTAACAACCGTTTTGCCTGAACGTTTTATGACGCGTTCATTTCTGCTGCCAAATATTGAAGTAAAAACTTTTCTTAACATGATTCACTCATTTTTATACAAGAGAGTACTTAAAAACTGGTTTTAGATAATAATATACGAAAGCTAGATATAGGAGCGTCTTTGATACTTGATAGTTCCCATAGATAAGCCATTGTTTTAGTTAGAGATAATATATATCAGGGTTCAATTCTCAAC
>JABHFC010000239.1 GCA_018676275.1 Gammaproteobacteria bacterium
TGAAATATGCTTGCCGCCGCAACTGCCGAGGCGCCAGCCTGTTTTACTGCATCCACCATGTGTTGGTAGTTGCCAGCCCCACCTGATGCAATGACTGGGATCTTCACGGCATGCACCACCGCCTCAATCAGTGCTAAGTCGTAACCTTGAAATGTGCCATCTCTCTCAATAGAGGTAATCAGAATTTCGCCAGCACCACGGTCTTCAATTTCACACGCCCATGAGGTTATTTCGCGCCCTGTGGCCCGTTTTCCAGCGTGGCTGAAACACAGCCATCCTTCCCCCGTCAGATTTTGGCGCACATCGATACTTGCAACTACGCATTGCGTGCCATGACGCTTGGCGATTTCACTAACCAGTTCAGGGTTAGTATAGGCCGCAGTATTCACACAAACCTTATCAGCACAGGCTCGGAGCAGTTTCTGAACTTGTTCGATACGGATAATGCCGCCACCTACGGTGAGCGGTACAAAACAGTCTTGCCCAAATTCGTCAATAGACTCAAAATCGAGTTCATCTGCCGACTGGTGCGCCACGATATCAACCAGTATCAGTTCATCGACTTCTCGCTGGTTATAGACTTTGATGGCGGGTAGTACCGGTCCGACTCTACGCCAACTGTCAAAGCCAATGCCTTTGACCAAGCCAAACTGCTTCCACAGCAGGGTGGGAATGATGCGCACCTTTAGCATGTCGGATTCCCAATAAAATTACGTAACAACCGAAACCCAGCGCGGGAGCTTTTTTCCGGATGAAACTGGGTGCCCCAGATATTACCAAATCTCACAGCCGCTGTCACCTGTATGTCATACACGGTGGTAGCCAACACATGAGCAGGATCATCCGGCACGAAGGCATAACTATGAACAAAGTAAAAGTCAGTCCCATCGGGGATGCCATCAAACAACCCCCCTGATGCAGTGTAACTTGTCACCTCATTCCAGCCCACATGGGGGATGCGTAAACCACAACCTAAGGTTCGCAAATTTTCTACGCGCCCGGGAATGAAACCGAGACCCTGATTACCATTGGTTGCATTACCCGCAGCACCTTCCATGCTGGTGGTTGCCAGTAGTTGCATGCCCAAACAGATGCCCAGCAAGGGTTTACCAGCCACTAGCACTTCGTCGCGCAAAGCCTGCGTCCATCCGCCCTTATCCAGCAACCGTGCACAATCGGCAAAGTTGCCCACACCGGGAAGAATCAAACTGTCCGCGGTGTGCATGTCAGTGGCGCGTGTGACTAAAAGCGGAGTAACGCGTAACTCTTCCAGCGCTTGCATCACAGAACCTAAGTTTCCGACTCCGTAATCGATGACCCCCACTCTCATACGTTATCGTCGTTAACCTTGGATAGATTACCGTCACGATCTTTTATTAAAGCGCCGGATGAGTTACGTTTAAATATTTTCTTGTTGGTAAATTTGTCACAGATTTTTACAAATTCTTCGACGGTCATATCAAGTGGTTTAAGTGTATCCTTAAGATTTTTTCCAAGGTATTCAATCGGAAATTTGCCGTCCAGTCGCTTGACTATTGACAACCCCATTTCTCTTGTTAAACGTCCTCTACGGATGTGCAGGCACGCATGATCTGTCGCACGACCGAATCCGAATTTGAGGTACTTAAAGTATTCATGAATCGCAACTTGATAATTATCCAGGTTTTCATAATTCACCATTGACCCTAAAGTAGGTGATGGCGGTGTTTCAAACCCGAAAGCTTGGGCGACCAATGAATTTGACAAACCATCCCAAGGCACATAGTGACCAAGAAACAAACCTGTTACTCCAACTCGAGAAAGTTCCTTATCCTCTGGATAAAAGTAAGGAATTAGGTTTTGCCGTGTGAGACCTTCTGTGTCAATCAAATCAGAAACTCGCAATCCCAAGAGTCCTCCGAACTCTTCAAGCCATCTACGATTAAGTGTGTTGCTTTCTGCAGCACCCGCAGGTCCACCATATTCATTTTGTGAATTTTCACCCCATATTATTAGAGGCACGTTGTATTGAACAGCAGCTCTCACTGGAATTGTAAAAATACATACATGTTCTGGCCACGAGATGTCGCCAACTTGTTTCAGGCCAATTCTGTTTAATTTTGCACGCACTATAGGGTTAGGGGACATTTCGATGTAATCAACGCCCAACTGCTTTATGTTCTCAATGTTCTTTCTGCCGATTTCTGTAATATCACAAGTTGTTGATGTCACACAAAGTGGATTCATACCAAATTGCAATAATTGCACTACTTGATAAGTACTGTCCTTACCACCACTTACGGGGATAATGCAATCCCAGTTGGTGCCATCTTTATTTTTATATCGATCTAAAATAGATACCAACTCGTTGCGACGGACAGACCAATCTATTTCCTCCCTCTTTTCATAACTACGACATGCATTGCATACACCGTCTTCGTCTAGGTGTAAATCCGGCTTAGTGGATGGCATGAGGCAGCGTTTGCAATAGATCATCATTTAGTTTAGCTCCTAGGATTGTTTTATTGAATGATTAGCGGATAAAGTTTGCGTTAAACAAAATCTCTGCACGATGCCAGTCTTCCGGCGTATCGATATCAACGACGCGCCAATTCGGGATTGAATACCCCAGCCCACAACTATGAATCTTCGAGCTTGTTAGCCAGGCTTCGGTTTTACCCCAATAGAACTGTCCTGCGTCATAATAAGCTGGCTCCAGTTCTTGCGTTCTTGTAAATTCAAATTCAGGGTAAAACGGTTGTACTCTCCCGTTACTCAAAAGTTTGAATGCACGCTGAATAGCAGATGGATAATCCGTTACTGGAAAACAGTAATCTGCCTCGTTATTATTCATGCGTACAAGTGCTCCTTTCAGGTCTTCGACCTGAATGAATGGCACTCCGGGATATATACAACATACCCGATTAAAAGTCCACCCAAGATTGAGACATGCATTAATTGCATGGACAACAACTGGTACCGTTGTTGTGTAATCATTTGCTAGTTCTGCTGGTCGGACAAACGGAATTTCTGCGCCCAATGTTTTGGCGATCTGGGCAATTTCCTCGTCATCAGTGGAAACGACTATATGATCAAAAAGTCCGGATGCTTTAGAGGCAGATATCGCATATGCGATCATTGGCTTACCGCAGAATTCTTTAATATTCTTGCGAGGGATACGCTTGCTACCACCTCGGGCAGGAATGATGGCGATTTTCATGCCACTAGCGTCTTCCGTATCACCGTCACTATTCGATCTTGCTGCACTTCGGTCAACCCAGGATACATGGGGATACTAATTACCTCTGAATAATATTTCTCAGCCTCCTGGCAATACCCCGCGCTGAAGCCGAACTGTTCATAGTAGGGCTGGCGATATACGGGAATGTAATGTAAGTTGACGAATATTTCTTCCTCGACAAGCGCGTCATAGAGTTGGCGTTGCGTTTTGTTTGTTTCATCCAATTTCAAACGAATCACGTAAAGGTGGTAAGCAGAATAGCTGTCAGAATGTTGCCATGGGGTCTGTATGGGTAAACTCGCTAATTCTCTATCGTAGCGCTGGGCAATAAGATATCGCTTTTCAACAAAACTATCTAGCCGCTTCATTTGGCTTAAGCCCAATGCCGCTTGTATATCGGTCATGCGGTAATTGAACCCTAAGTCTATTTGTTGATAATTCCAAATTTCTTGTGCTGGGCGGGGTTGCATGTCCTCTACCCTGCTGGTGATCCCGTGACTACGAAGCTGGCGCATGCGTTTGGCTAAAACCGCATCATTAGTCACTGCGATGCCTCCCTCGCCAGTTGTAATGATTTTGACAGGGTGAAAGCTGAACACGGTTATGTCGCTATATTGGCAGTTGCCGATAGGTTTGTTTTTGTATTTTCCGCCTATGGCGTGTGATGCATCTTCAATGATTTTGAAACTGTATTGCTGGCTAAGTGCGTGTATGCCAGCCATATCGCAAGGTTGCCCGCACAAGTGCACGGGGATTAGGACTTTAGGTAACTTACCAATCTTTTTTGCCAAGGCCAGTTTTTTTGCCAGTTGCTCTACGCTGAGGTTGTATGTTCGAGGGTCAATATCGACAAAATCTACCGTCGCACCACAATACAGCGCACAATTACTACTTGCTACAAAAGTGATTGGTGTGGTCCAGACACAATCGCCATTGCCTACGCCCAACGCCAGACAAGCGATATGTAACGCATTAGTGGCACTGTTAACGGCCACTGCATGTTGCACTTCACTGCAGTCGGCAACGGCTTTTTCAAAA
>JABHFC010000240.1 GCA_018676275.1 Gammaproteobacteria bacterium
CCCGATTTCAACGGCGACATATTCTGCCATATTGCTATCGTTGATTTTGAAAACGCTAATGTTGTTTTGTCTTATCACCAGTGCATCTCTGGGTACAGCTATTACGCGTTTTGGTTTTGAAACCGGAACAGATACTCTAACCGCATGCCCGGACATCCAGTCAGGTTCTTCAAAGCTAAGTCTAAGTTCGTACAAGCGAGATTGTGGATCACCTACCGGCACATAGGTTCGTAATCGGGCTGTGTTTGTATGTTCCGCGTCTTTCACCAGGATTTCACTGTCATTTTGTATGTTGCTGATCGCAGACTGAGGCACACGCACCTGAATTTCCAGGTCACTGGTATTTACCAGGCGAACAACTTGATCTCCTCTCTCAACCCTTTCTCCGTGAGATTTGTATCTTTCAGTGACCACACCATCAAATGGCGCATATATTACCGTTCGTGCAAGTTGATCCTTTGCCTGAGCATGTCTTGCTTTGGCAACCTTTATTTCTCCTCTTGTCTGCTTGTACTGTGAAGAGACTTCATCAAGGCGGTTTTTCGCTGCATTATTTTTTTCCGCCAACATCGTTAGACGTTTTACTTCACGTTGCAGAAAATCAAGACGTGCTTCTTTCGGCAAAATTTCAGCTTCCATCTCATCGGCATGCAGACTCAGCGTAAATGCTTCTATGCTTGCGAGTTTATCGCCTTTGCTGACACGTTCACCCACATCCAGAACCTGCTCAAGATTCCCCTCAACTTCGGCAGCGATATTTGAATCATAACGACCCATTACCGTACCCGATAACCAGTTTTTAGAAAAAATTTCTATCTGTATCGCTTCCACTACCTTAACGGGTATGGTCGGGTTCTGATCAGCAGAAAATAAAGCTAAAGGCAGGAACAGCAGGCATGACAGGAATATTTTAACCCGTTTTTTCCCATACTTATAAATACGTTTTTCTCCTTATTGGTGTGAATATCCTCATAATCACGGCGCTAATATACTAAAGCTGAAGGCCAGGCAGAAATACTTTATCCTTTTTATTAGAATTACAGCACTAAATCAGTCTGGCTTCAGACCCAAATAGCTCTTCATACTGTTTCACTGATATACGCACTGATAAGTTATTTTTCCTTCAACCGAGGCATTAATTCAACCAGGTTACAAGGCGTAGTTCGAATATCCAGTTGCTCTGAGATAATTTTATCCCAGGCTGTTCCGCATGCCCCGGATGAACCTGGCAGGCAAAAAATGTAGGTTCCATTTGCGACGCCTGCTATTGCCCGGGATTGTAAGGCTGATGTACCAATCTCCTCATAAGAAAGCATTCGAAACATTTCCCCAAAACCTTCAATTTCCTTCTCAAATAGAGTCGAAATCGCTTCAGGGGTTCCATCCCGCCCGGTCACACCAGTTCCACCTGTTGTTAAAATGGCATTTACATCTTCGTTTGCACACCATAGTGCTACGCTTGAGCGAATCTGATGAATATCGTCTATAACAATACTTTTTTCATACAAATTATGTCCGGCTTCGGTGACTCGAGCCTCCAGTAATTTGCCAGACTTATCAGTTTTTTCCGTGCGCGTATCTGACACAACCAGCACGGCAATGTTTAATGGAATAAATTCTTTTTCCGCCACCTGTTTCTCCTTTTACACATACTCATGAATATGATTGAATGATATGACAGTGCTTAATTAAAACACAGGTAAATGTCGAAAAATAAAGAAAATATACAGGAATCCATGCGACTGGATAAATGGCTTTGGTGCGCACGTTTTTACAAAACCCGCAGTCTTGCAAGTTCAGCGATTAAGGAAGGTAAAATCAAGATTGATGGCAGCAAAGTCAAACCAGCCAGACTGGTTCAAATCGGCGACCAAATGGAAATCAGGCGCAAGCCTTACCAGTATGAAATCAATGTGCTCAATCTTGCCAAATCCCGGAGCTCAGCTAGCGATGCTGCTCTTTTATTTCACGAGTCACAGGAAAGCGTGAAGAAAAGAGAGATATTAATATCTCAATTGAAGCTGGCTTCAGCAACACGAGAACATAGTGGAAGTCGTCCTGATAAACAGCAACGTCGTAAAATAATTCGCTTTACCCGTGGTTCGGGCTAGCAATAACGAAGCCTCCTTCCTGTCTCTCTATTTTCATATAATAACGACCAAGACTGACTCCTCTGGCAATGAAAAACACCAGAAAGGCAAACCACAAACCATGGTTATCAAAATAGCTGAATAGATACCAGGCAGGTAGAAAAACCGCGAATGTCGAAAATATCATTGAGTTGCGCATTTCCAGTCCTCTGACTGCGCCAATAAATATACCGTCCAGAAGAAAACACCAGACACAAATAATGGGAGACACTATCAACCATGGTAAAAAGATCGCAGCAGTGTCTTTAACTTCGGGAATATTTGTCATTAGCGCAATCATCTGTTTTCCCGTCATCCAGTAAACCAGGCAAAACAATAAAGCAATAATTAGTGACCATAATAAGGCGCTGCGCACAGATTGTTTAAAAGCTATTTTATTAGCTGCACCTATTGCTTTACCAACAAGTGCTTCTGTGGCGTTGGCAAAACCATCGAGACCTAAGGCTGTTAGTGCCTGAAAATTCAGTAGTATTGCATTGGCGGCAAGAATAACATCACCCTGTACTGCCCCCTGACGTGCAAAAAAGGCAAAAACAAATATAAGACAGAGAGTTCGAATGAAAATATTTTGATTTAACGACAACATTTTCTTTAAGCGTGCAAAGTCCAGTATGAATTCTGAACGCCAGTGTCCTGAGTATTTCTGCAATTCTTTA
>JABHFC010000029.1 GCA_018676275.1 Gammaproteobacteria bacterium
CGCTCACAAACCATAATCTGTTCATTACCAACTGCACGTGCTTTTGTTACTACCTGCTGCTTATCAGACGGTGCAAGAAACTGCCCCTTTTTAATATTTACTGGTAGTCCTTGTTTGACTACGTTTTGAATAAAATTGGTTTGTCTGCATAGAAAGGCAGGTGTTTGCAATACATCTACCACTGCTGCAACTTCGTTCAATGGCGTATCTTCATGAACATCTGTTAACACAGGGACAGATACTGTATTTTTGACCTTTTCAAGTATAGCCAGTCCCTGCTCAAAGCCTGGACCGCGATAGCTTTCATGTGAGCTACGATTTGCCTTATCAATCGATGACTTATAAATAAAAGGAATGTTTAGCTCAGTGGTAATTTCTTTTAAAATACCAGCCGTATCGATAGCAAGCTGTTCCGATTCAATAACACAGGGTCCGGCAATGAGAAAAAAAGGTCTTCCATCGCCAACCTCAAAATCACATAGCTGCATTCTTTACTTCCTTCATTGAAGAATCTCGATATTCCATTGCAGCTTTGATAAATCCCGTAAATAGAGGGTGTCCATCACGTGGCGTGGAAGTAAATTCAGGATGGAACTGGCAACCGATAAACCATGGGTGATCGGGTAATTCAATAATTTCTACCAGTTTCTTATCTGTAGAGAGTCCCGCTATTATCAAACCCTTCTCTTCCAGTTTCTCTCGATATTTGTTGTTGAATTCATAGCGATGCCTGTGTCGTTCGATAACTGTTTCAGAATCATATAAATTCCGCACGCGTGTATTGGGCAGCAAATGACAAACCTGTCCTCCTAAACGCATTGTTCCACCCATGTCTGAGTCAGCACTGCGTTGTTCTACTTTTCCCTCTGTATCCAACCATTCAGTAATTAACCCTATTACAGGATCAGGCGTCGACTGCTCAAATTCCGTACTATTCGCGTCTTTCAATCCGGCAATATTACGTGCAAATTCAATAACAGCCGCCTGCATACCCAGACATATGCCAAGGTAAGGAATTAGATTTTCTCTTGCATGTCGAGCAGCAAGTATCTTGCCTTCAACCCCACGATCACCGAAGCCTGGAGCGACCAGTATCGCGTCCTGACCATCCAGAACACCGGTGCCAGAGTTTTCAATATCTTCTGAGTCTATATAGGCGATATTGATTTTGGTTCTATTTTGCACACCACCATGTATCAGTGCTTCAGAAAGCGATTTATAAGAATCTGTCAGATTCATATATTTGCCAACCATAGCGACATTCACTTCTCCATCAGGATGTTGCATCGCATCTACTACGGTATCCCACTCGCCGAGGTCAGATTGTTTGATATCCAAACCAAACTTTTGTACCACAATCTCGTCGAGACCCTGCTCGTAATAAAGACGAGGTATCTTGTAGATATTATCGACATTGAGAGCGGAAATAATCGCCGATTCCTCAACGTTGGTGAATAAGGCTACCTTTTTCTTTTCATTGTCTGGCAAGGTTTGATCAGTCCGACATATCAATATATCCGGCTGAATACCAATGGAACGCAATTCTTTGACTGAATGTTGGGTCGGTTTGGTTTTAATTTCACCCACGGCGGCGATATAAGGAACAAGAGTAAGATGAATAAACAGGGTGTTTTTCGCACCCAGTTCTATACGCATTTGCCGAATCGCTTCAAGAAAGGGCTGGGATTCAATATCACCCACGGTACCGCCAATTTCTACCATGGCGATCTCCGCATCACCGGCTCCCTGGATAATACAACGTTTAATTTCGTCGGTTATATGCGGGATTACCTGCACCGTGCCACCCAGATAATCACCACGTCTCTCTTTCTGAATTACATGGGAATAAATTCGGCCGGTAGTATAGTTATTTCGCTTGCCCATTCGGGTGCGAACAAATCGCTCATAGTGTCCTAAATCAAGATCAGTTTCTGCCCCATCCTCAGTCACATAGACCTCACCGTGTTGATATGGACTCATAGTCCCCGGGTCAACATTTATGTACGGATCAAGTTTTAAAAGCGTCACTTTGAGTCCACGCGCTTCCAGTATTGCGGCAAGGGATGCAGACGATATGCCTTTGCCCAGAGAAGATACAACACCACCAGTAACAAATATAAAACGAGTCATTGTGCAATTATTCGATATTTTGTAAATTTTAGAGGAG
>JABHFC010000241.1 GCA_018676275.1 Gammaproteobacteria bacterium
ATTGAAACCAGTGATGTCAGTACAAAAGCCTGCAGCAACATTTTATCTCTGGCCCGAGACACCGGAAGCTGATACTGAGTTCGCCCGTGGTCTTTTTCAACAACAAAATGTTACCGTACTACCCGGCAGTTACCTGTCTCGTGAAATTGATGGGCATAATCCGGGTGAAAATAGAATACGCATCGCTTTGGTTGCTTCACTGGCAGAATGTGAGGAAGCTGCTACTCGAATACGTGATTATATCAATTCATTATAAATATGCAGGATAGACGACATGAGTAATCTGGAACAAATAATCAACGAACAATTTGAAAACCGCACCGAGCTAAGTGCCGGTAGTGCCAGCCAGGAAACTAAAGATAGCGTCAACGAGGTTATCGCCGGTCTGGATAATGGCATCTATCGAGTTGCTGAAAAGAAAGACGGGGAATGGGTCGTCAACCAGTGGGTTAAGAAAGCTGTATTGCTTTACTTCACACTAAATAACAATCGCGTCATACAGGGCGGATACACTAACTACTATGACAAAGTACCAACCAAGTTTGATGGTTATGCCAAAAGTAATTTTATTGATGTTGGTGCCCGCGTCGTACCACCGGCTGTGGCACGCTACGGTACATTTATCGGCGCCAATGTAGTTCTAATGCCCAGCTACGTAAATATCGGTGCCTATGTTGACAGCGGTACCATGGTAGATACCTGGGCGACTGTCGGCTCCTGCGCTCAAATTGGCAAGAATGTTCACCTTTCCGGCGGCGTCGGTATTGGTGGTGTATTAGAACCACTGCAGGCCAACCCTACCATCATCGAAGATAATTGCTTCGTCGGCGCACGCTCAGAAGTTGTCGAAGGTGTTATCGTTGGCGAAGGTTCAGTAATTTCAATGGGTGTTTACCTTGGTCAGAGCACCAAGATATTCAATCGCGAAACCGGTGAAGTAAGCTACGGCTATGTCCCACCAGGATCAGTAGTCGTCTCAGGTAATTTACCATCCAAAGATGGCAGCTATAGTCTTTATTGTGCTGTTATCGTTAAACAGGTCGATGCAAAAACCCGTAGCAAAGTGGGAATCAATGAACTGTTGCGAGATATCTAGCAGTGACTGTCAGGCTTTACGGTATAAAAAACTGCGATACGATTAAAAAGGCAAAGAAGTGGCTGGAAGGCAAGCATATTGAGTTTCAATTTCACGATTTTCGTGTAGAAGGAATTGACAGGAAACTTATTGAGAGTTGGTTAAAACAAGTCGACTGGCAAGTATTGTTAAACACCAGAGGCACAACCTGGCGAAAATTACCTGAAGATAAACGCCAGGGGATTAATAAATCCTCAGCAGTGAAATTGATGCTTGAACAACCAGCCATTATCAAACGACCTGTGCTAGCAGTTAAAAATAATTTTTATGTTGGTTTTAAAGATAAGGATTACGAACAAATTTTTAAGTAGCCCGAATTAATCTTATTTTTAATTCTCCAAACTGTGCACCACCAGACCACTTCGTAATTTCGGTTCAAACCATGTCACCTTTGGTGGCATGATTAAACCACCATCTGCTATATCCATTAACTGTTTCATAGAGACCGGATACATGGCAAAGGCGACTGCCATCTCGCCACTATCTACTCGTCGTTCGAGTTCTTCCATTCCACGTATACCACCGATAAATTCTATCCGTTTGTCTGTTCTTAGATCATGGATATTTAATATGGGTTCGAGAATTTGATTTGATAATATCGTAACATCCAGTACACCAATGGGATCATTGTCATCGTAAGTACCTACGTTAGCCGTCAGTGAATACCAGTCTCCCTGCAGGTACATACCTATTTCATGTAAATAAGCAGGTTTACTTACCTGTTCACCTGTTTTTTGTACTTCGAAAGAAGCAGAGACAGCTTCAAGAAAAGATTCGACATCAAGTCCATTCAAATCTTTTACAACACGGTTATAGTCAATGATCTCAAGTTGATTATCAGGAAAATGCACAGCCAGAAAATAATTGTATTCTTCTGATCCGACATGAGTGGGGTTTTCATTTTTTAACTCGTTACCTACTAGTGCCGCGGCGGCTGTACGATGGTGACCGTCCGCTACATAAGTCGCAGGCATCTTTTCGAATTCGTTAACGATATCATTCTTAAGCTTATCGTCTTTGACCACCCATAGTTTGTGCTCGACGCCGTCATCCGCTATAAAAGAATATTCGGCATCGTCACTTTTTATCTGTTCGACAATACAGTCCAGTTTCTCTACTGCCTTATAAGCAAAAAATACAGGCTCAGCATTGATCATGGAAACACGAACATGATTCTTGCGATCAGCCTCTTTGTCCGGTCTGGTTAATTCATGTTTCTTAATATGATCATTTAAATAATCTTCCACTGCAGCGCAGGCAACAATACCAGTTTGCGATCGACCATCCATTACTAACTCATAAATGTATAAACAGTCTTTTTCGTCCTTAAAAAAGGTTCCTTGTTCTAACAATTGCTCAAAATTCTTCTTACCTGCCTGATAAACCTGAGCAGAATAAGGATCAATATCCATTGGAAGTGTTATTTCCGGTTTAACTACATTCAGAAATGAATCCGGATTATCTTTAGCTTCTTCCCTGGCCTCTTCACTGTTCAATACGTCATAGGGTCGGGATGCGATTTTTTCAACTTTTTCTTTGACCGGACGCAAGCCTTTAAATGCTGTGATTTTCATAATGGCTGAATTTGTCAGAGAGTCACTTGCATCACTTTGGTGATAGCATCAATCTTTCCTATTTTTTGCATCTGCTCATTGTCCAGCGGTTGAGAGACTTCAATAACCGCAGTTGCCTTATCTCCGCCATTGACTATGCCCAGTTGCATACGAGAAATATTTATCTGATGCTCTGCCATAATGCTGGTGATAGCTGCGATAACTCCGGGTTTATCTTTATGTCTGGTAATCAAAAGGTGTCCACTGAGTGCTGCTTCAATTTCATAATCATTTATCCGTACCAAACGTGGATGACGATGGTCAAATATCGTACCTTCTACTGTTGTCACATCATCACCATGGCTGACAGATATCCTGATTGTTCCATGGTAGTCAGGATGCTCATTACATGTTGTCTCAGAGACAAGTATGCCCTGTTGCTTTGCTATGTGACCTGCATTAACGCGATTCACCGGCGCTGACATGTGAGCACTTAGAAAGCCGACCAGCCCCTGAGTACTAATGGAATTAACATCTCTTTCAGTCGCATCCCCACACAGGGCAATTTCAAGATTCTTTACCGGCCCTTCCATCATTGCGCCAACTAGATGACCCAGACGTTCAGCGAGTGTCATGTATGGTCCGATTTTAATAAGTTCGGCAGCCGATACTGGTGGCAAATTTATTGCGTTTATCGGTTCACCTGTTTGCAGGAACACAGCAATTTGCTGCGCGATTTCCGTACCTGCCATGTTCTGGGCTTCTTTGGTCGACGCGCCAAGATGTGGTGTCAAAACGACATTATCAAGTCCCAGTAAAGGTGAATCCACTGGTGGCTCAGTTTCAAAGACATCCAG
>JABHFC010000242.1 GCA_018676275.1 Gammaproteobacteria bacterium
GCATACATTTTTGTCACAAAATCACGTGTGCCGCCAATGCAGTCTTTGATTGTGTCTGGAGTTACCAGCGCGTCGCCACGTCCGGGAACCAGGGCTTCTGGCCCGAGTGCGCTGATGTTATCAAGCGTCGTTGGCCAATCGTTAAGGTAGGCATCTCCTGTATAAGGAGTTGCACCGTATTCGAGTAAATCTCCACTGAACAGTACTTTTTCTTCTGGCAACCAGACAACTGTATCGCCCTTGGTATGACCTGCACCAAGTTGTAAAAACTTAACCTCAACTTTACCCATAAATAATGTCATCTCACCATTAAAGGTAATGGTTGGCCAGGTCAGGCCGGGAATGCTTTCGTGTCCCTGGAACAGGCGTGGGAAGCGTTCAAATTCGGATTTCCAGTCAGCTTCTCCTCGTTCCACCACCAGGTCGTAGGTATCCTGACTGGCAATAATATGCTCCGGTTCGTAAGCTGAAGCGCCAAGCACGCGTACAGCGTGATAATGAGTCATCATCACATACTTAATCGGTAAATCAGTTACCGTGCGTATTTTATCGATGACGCGCTGAGCCATCATCGGTGTCGCCTGCGTATCGATGACCATAACGGCGTCATCGCCGATAATAACGCCAGTGTTCGGGTCACCTTCTGCCGTGTAGGCATAGGCATGTTCTGAAAGTTTGCTGAATGTTACCTGTTTTTCTTCCATATCAGCCTGGGAAGCAAAAGCTTTAGCCATGTTGTATCACCCCTGTGTGTAAATAAAGCTATCAATTTAGCAGGCTATTTTGACAGGAAACGGCTAAAACTTCTGTCATTGTTTTTATGTACAACGGAGCCGAGTGTAGGGTTAGAAAAGACTAATACAGGCTTCGGGTGATTTGTAGCCGCCTGATAATGCCGGTAATATTACGACGGGTGATAGCAACTACTACTTGAATTATCTGTCCAATTTCCGAGTATTCCTGATAATAATCAATTTGTATGGGAGAAATAAAGCATGAAGCAGCGTAATGCATCAATTATGAAAAAACTGGTCCTGGGCCTTCTATTGTCAGTCAGTGCCAGTTTTTCAGCGACGGCAGCTGAGTATGAAGTAGACATAAAGGGTATGCATGCCTTCGTACAGTTCCGCATAATTCATCTTGGCTATAGTGTCATGCTTGGTCGTTTTAATGATTTTGGTGGCAAATTCAACTGGGATAAAAACAATCCCGGTGCATCTTCAATCAGCATTGATATCAAGACTGACAGTATTGACACTAATCATGCTGAACGAGATAAACATTTACGAGAAGAAGAGTTTCTTAATGTTGAAAAATACCCAAACGCCACATTTCGCAGTACAAAATATCATGGTGATGCCAGTGGTGGAAAAATGGATGGCATGTTGACACTACACGGTGTTACCAGGGCGATTACTCTCGACGTTAAAACCATTGGCGAGGGGGATGACCCCTGGGGTGGTTACCGGGCAGGCTTTGAAGCAACAACATCGATTCGTCGTGCAGATTTTGGTATGGAACGTGATCTTGGTCCCGCTGCAGAGACGATGGATTTCGAATTGTTTATTGAAGGTGTAAGAAAGTAGCTAGTGCCATTGGTCTGATTGGCAAGTGATTACAAGCAGGTATAATTTTCATAATTGAACCATATCTTGAAATCCATTTTTGAAACTGCTATCCCCGCATGTAGTAAGCGGGGATCTAGTTAGGGAACTTCTGATCCCGTCCTTAACGCCAGAGCATTCTCAGTAGCGTTCCGTCTTTGTTAAAAACCTGGTGTTTCAAAGCTGCACCAACATGTCCTAATATCAAAATGGCTGTAGCATAAGACATGTAATAGTGTAACTCGATTGCCAGATCTCGCAGCTCCTTGTTTTTGGAAATTAGAGCGGGGATATCAAACCAGTTGAAAACATTTACCGGTTGACCATTGGATGTTGAGATTAAGTATCCTGTAACAGGTAGAAGTATCATCATGGTAAGTAAGCTCATGTGCACGATATTTGCGCTTAGACGCTCCCATTTTTTCAGGTTTGATAATGTATTTGGTATTGGTGAATACAGTTGCCAGCCAATTTTCAGTAAAGCCGCTCCGAGAACAAGCATGCCTAAAGATTTATGCCAATCGAGAGAACGGTTATACCACTTGTCATAGTAAGTCAGATCAACCATGTACCAGCCCAGCCAGATGAGAGCAATTATTGAGATGGCAATAAGCCAGTGAAACAGTTTTGTAAGAATGCCAAAATGCTGGGATGTGTTTTTAATTTTCATGACGAAGACTATTCTTGATTAAACCACTTGACCATTAATAAAGATTTGGTCAATTCTTATTATAATTATTTCACTGAGAGGATATAAGCAATAATACCGCTAAGGATAAGAGGAACAGCGAATATAATGAAATTGACTTCCATTGTTGTACCGGAAGCAATTAACACTCCGCCAGCATAGGGACCTAGCACAGCACCGAAACGCCCAAGCCCGATGGCCCAACCGACGCCAGTTGTTCGTAATTCGGTGGGGTATATTTTTGCAGCCACGGCATATAAGCCGACAAAACCACCTTGCATCAAAAAACCGATAATAAACAGATACACGAAAAGATGATTAACCCCATCAGTATAGGCAAATACGATCATCATTAGCGCTGAACCCGTCAGAAATATTCCGATAAGATTCGATAAGCCGATACGGGCTGACATCCACCCCAATGAAATAATTCCGATAATTGCCGCGCCATTAAACGCTGCTGAGGCATATACTCCGATCGATTCTGATAACCCTGCCGTTACCACCAGTTTAGGTATCCAGCTCATCATGAAATAAAGACTGACGAAGCAAAAAAAGAAGCTGCTCCATAGAATTAATGTCTGATTCCGTCTTTCTGGAGTTAGCAAGCTGAATACATTTGCCTTTACCTTATGTGCATCACTTTTTATTCTTGGTAGTTCTTTCAGTTCAGGTTTATCAAGCCGTCGCAAAATATCATTTATTTTAGGTAAGGAATCAGCGTCACCTTTGGCAAGCAAAAACTGCAGAGACTCAGGCATGAAGAAAAATGCTGCCAGTCCAATAAGCAAGGTGGCGAAACCACCAGCAAGGAAGATACTTTCCCAGCCAAAAGCAGGGATCATTGGAGCCGCAATAAATCCACCAAGTGTTGCACCCAATGGATAGCCTGCAGTAATTGTGACGACAGCCAGGCTGCGATATTTTCCCGGCGCATACTCAGAAGAAATTGCTGCCAGGCTGGCCAACATTCCTCCGACACCCAAACCGGTAATGCCGCGCAACGCGATCAGTTGCCAGATAGAGTTGGCGAACGCAGTCATACACATACTCAGGCCAATTGTCGCAACACAGATCAGGATCATTTTTCTGCGACCAATGACATCTGAAAAGGGAGCAACGAACATAGCTCCTGCCATCATGCCAGCTAAAGCCGCACTGAAGACCAGACCCAGTAAGTCCGGCGCTATGTGAAGTTCCTCACCAATGCTGTGCACAGTGAATGCCATCGCAATGACATCAAAGCCATCAAGCATGTTAAGTACGAGGGAAGTCAGGATGACCATCAGTTGAATTCGGGTAAAGCGACTTTGATCAAACACTGTGCGGATAAAAGCCATTTCCTCTGTTTCCGCTGTTGCAGCTATCGCCATTGTTTTCCCCCGGGATAAGTTAAAATTGATACTACTACAGCTAAATATTTACATTTAGTTTCTTATTTATTAATCAGGTTTAATGCAGAAATACATAATGAAAAAAGCTCATTTTGTGTGGCGATCCCTAGTTTTTCATATGCTCGTCTGCGATAGGTATTAACGCTTGATTCGGCGATACCCAAATCCAGACTAATACCGGTAGAAGTAAAGCCAACCAGTATTCTTTCACAAACTTCTGATTCTCTGCCAGTAAGTTTATCAAAAGGTTTTACCTTACGACTTATTACAGAATGCACCAGGCTTCTTGCTGTAGGTGCATCTTCATCATCATTGCCTTGCAGGCGAAGTATTTTGAAATGACTGGCGATCAAATTTGTAAGCAAGGGCAGAATACAATCAAATAGCTCAGTTTCCTCAGCAGTAAATTGCCCTGATTTACCAATACGATAAAAATTACAGTAAATATAATAGTCATCAATTTTTCTGGTAATTGATAATTTATCAACCAGGTCATGCTGGGTAAAAAAGTGATCCCGGTATTCAGGATCGTATTCATCTTTCAGGCTTGGGTGAACGGCATCTATGTTGACTTTTTTATCGTCTGTCTGCTTGAAATGTGGATCGCGTTGATGGTATTCGGTGACATAGTCCTTTGCCAGTTCGGCTGCTTCATTGGCAGGCATAATACTCCTGGTAAACAAATGTCCAGCTCCACTATGTTCCGAATATGTAAACACGACAAAATGGTCGATAAGGAGATACTCATTCAGGAAGTGGAATAGAGGCTGTTCGAAATCTGTATGACCAATACTCTTTGAGATTTCGGTAATCCCCTGCAGCCATTCCTTTGGTAGACCATCAGAAATTTTTTCAATAATTTTTTTATTTCTGGTATCCATTAGCTGATCACATAGTACATTTAGCTATTTTATAAATCCGGACCATCAATAGCAGGCAGGATTGCTTCGATCGCAATACCAATACTCAAAACTTCTTCATCACAGTTGACCGGACCATCAATGGACAAGCCCACTGGCAAGCCGTTACTCGCCAATCCCACAGGAATCGAAAGACTGGGAATGCCTGCATTTGAGCTGGGATCACCATTGCGGGTATAGGTCGGAAAAGTTGGTAAACTCTGGCCATTCATTTCAATAGTGTCATCGTCACCAATGGGTCGCGCTGTCAAAGGAGTAGTCGGATAAATCATTGCATCCACATTGTTATTTTTAAAAAAGGTGGCATACATTTTTTGTAACTGAGGTCGATATACAGTAACAGAGTCCTGGTAAACTTGTTCCGGAACTGCTTGTTCACCAATAGATGCTTGCAGAATATGTTTTACGTCAGGACTAAGCACCTGATCAATCAAAGCTTCCAATGACAGGCCGGAAACATTTCTATCCAGGTAGTCAGTCAATTCGCGTACTGTTTCATATATTGCTATCTGAAAACTTATTTTGTCATTAAGATCAAATAAGTCTTCCATGTCTATTTCGACCAGCGTTGCGCCCGCATCAGACAATCGTTTCAAGGCTTTTTCTATGACTTCTGCTGTTTCAGTTTCTATTATCTTGAAAAAAGGATCTCGTGGCACCGCCAGTTTCAATTGGTCGATGCTGCTACTCTTGACTTCACTTTTCCCAGCGAGGATATTGTCAACCAATATCAAGTCGGGCATGTTGCGTGCAAAGACGCCTGCCGTGTCACGTGTTTTACTGAGATTAATAAAGCCATCGTCGGGATAACGATCTGTAGTAGGACGGAAACCACATACACCACATAAAGAAGCCGGTATTCTGTTTGAACCACCAGTATCAGAACCCAGTGAAACAGGAACAATCCCGGCGCTTACTGCTGCTGCACTGCCACCACTACTGCCGCCGGGGATAAGAGTTTTATCATATGGATTACGTACCGCTCCGGTACAACCATTATTACTGGTGATACCGAAAGCCAGCTCATGCATATTGGCTTTACCGACAATCAAAGCGCCGGCATCTTTCAAACGTTTAACAACACCTGCATCCTCAGCTGGCTGATTGTTAGCCAGGGCTGCTGTACCACCAGTGGTAAGAAAGTCAGCAGTCTCGATATTATCCTTAATTAATATGGGTACTCCATGCAAAGGTAACTTGTTACCAGCGGTAAGCTCGTCATCGAGTTTTTTTGCACAAGCAGATAATAACTCTTCATCAAAACTGATAATTGCATTGATATCCGTATTGTCTTCAATTGCGGTTTTAGTTTGCTTCGCAATATCAGAAACTTGCAGGGAACCAGAATGAACGGAGTCAAGCAATTCAGTAGCAGATATATTTTTAATGTTCATGATAATTAAGTTATAGAATTTCTAGTTAAACTAAAACGTTCAAATTTCCGTCATTCTGGCGAAGGCCAGAATCCAGTCAAAAAATTGTTTACTAGATGCTGGTATTCACCAGCATGACACTGAAAAGGATTTAAACAGATCTTCCTTATATATTTGTTTTTCTTAAGCATTGGAGCTCGATAATATACACTCTATCGTGTGAATATACGATATAACTGCAGTAAGAATTGGTTTATGCAGCCTCAGGAATAAACGAAGGAAATTCAGCTATGAACGATAAAAATTATATACCCGGATTAGTGCAGGCTCTGCTTACTGCGATAGATCATCAGGATTGGGAATCATTGTCCAAATTGTTATCTGCTGACACAATTTATGAAGTTTCAGGTTTTCCCCGTTTCGAGGAAAAGTCAGCGGTGATGGATTACTATGAAAATACCCGCCCGATAAAATCCGGTATACACACAATTGAATCAATAATAACTGACGGGGACAGGGGTGTATGTTGTGGTCATTTCGTCGGTGTTAAAAAAGATGGAGAAAGCGTTGATCTTCTGTTTGCCGATGAAATTAGTTTTGAGAATTTAAAAATCAAACAGCGACGAGTTTATTTTTGCCAGCCAGAGTATTGATGAACTTTATTCAAGCATGTGAAATCTGACTTCTATGTTTTAGCACTGGTGGTAGTATGAAAATCAGCGATGCAATAAACAAGGCAATCCCGAGCCATATCACATTTGAAAAATCACCTTCAGTAAAAACCCGTGCTGCTATCCAGGGTCCATTTGCAATGCCCAGCATTTGTGCTGCAACAGCATAAGTGACAATACGTCCACTTCGATCGAAGCTTGCCATCGCCGCGAGCAGGAAGGGATGTGTTACATTCCAGAAATAGTTATAAACACAAACAGCGATTCCATAAATTAAGGCGCCCATATTGCCGAATAACCAGAACAGGGGAATGAGTGTTCCGAGTATGCCGATACTGAGCGGTATTGATCGTCCAAATTTACTGCCTAACATGGCTGCAGTTAAAGCACCGGCAACACCGAGAAACTGTGATGCCGTTAAGCCATTGGCTATTTCCTGTTCAGTACCACCACCAGTAATGCCAATTAGAAATAGATAAGCCCAAATAACGCCCTGGCCAAGGAAATAACAAAACATTGCAAGCAAGGCGATGTATTTATAATTAGTAGGCAGGTTTAGGGCATCCGCTTCCACCTGCACATGTTCTTCACCGGATGTCGGTAAGTAACGTACAAGGAAGAGTCCGCTGGCAGGGAAAAGCGCAAGGAAAATCAGCACACCCTGCATGCCTACTAACTGATAGGCGGTAGGCATAGCCAGAAGCACGATAGCGCCATATACCAATACCCACATAATAAGATAACCAAAATTGCGATCAGGTTTGTCCGTCAGGCCTACAATGGTAAAGCTTAATGAGATAAGTCCGCCTGCCCCAAGACCTACGAAAAACCGCCAAAGACCGAATAATAGCGGCGTATCCACAAACACGGAGGCGATGTTGCCAATTATCATTACCACCAGTGAACCCAGGACCACGTGCCGCCAGTTAAATCTATGAGCGAAGAAGGTCATGATTACTGTGGTTAATGCGATGCCCCACATTTCAGCAGAGGAAATATCACCTGCGGCTTTTTCACTAAAACCCATGTATTCGACCATGCCCTGAACAAAGCCGGGTTGGACTATGAAAACTTCTGGTCCAATAACAGCCATATATATGGCTGCAATCAAAGGTTTGGAATTTGTTAGATCAATTGGCTTGTTATCGCCCACAAAGATGGAATGGAGCATTGTTCCTTCCTCTTGGATTATTATTGTCGTTGCCTGAGTGTACAGCACGAGCTTAACATTTCTTGTTAGAATGTGAATCACTGGTAGTGATTTAGACACAAACGATAAGGCCTGGGAGCCTGTTTAGGTGATATATGGGAAAACAAAGGTTAATTGATAAAGTCGCGATAGTAACCGGAGCAGGACAGGGTATCGGTGAAGGTATCGCAAGTGTATTCGCCGAAGAGGGTGCGAAAGTGGTTGTTGCCACTCGTACTGAAAAGAATGGTTCGGAAATGGTTGAAAAGATCAAACAAGCCGGAGGTGAAGCGCTATTGGTTGTTGTAGATGTAGGTGATGAAAATAGTGCTAGAGATATCGTTGAAGCCACGATAGCAGCATATGGAAGAGTCGATATTATGGTTCACAATGCAGCGTCATTTTTGATGGGTGCAATTGAAGACTATACGGAAGAGGATATGGAAACGGCTTTTTCCGTTAATTTAAAAGCCTGCTTTCGTTTGACTGCTGCCTGTATTCCACACTTTAAAAAGCAAAAGAGCGGACGTATCCTGATTACATCTTCAGTTACCGGCCCTCGGGTAGCCTATCAGGGCCTGTCTTATTACGCCGCATCAAAGAGTGGGGTAAATGGCTTCATTCGTAATGCCGCATTGGAACTGGCAAGAGACGGTATTACTGTTAATGGAATTGAACCTGGCTATATCAGGACAGCAGCAATGGAATTATTGACCGACGAAGAGGGTATTAAGAAAATGGAATATTATATTCCTGCTGGCCATCTTGGCGACCCAAAGGACATAGCCTATGCCATGCTGTTTCTTGCGACAGAAGAAGCCCGCTACATTACCGGTCAAACCATCGTGGTCGATGGTGGTTCGACATTACCGGAGAGTCCTACCTGTATGGATGAATTGAACACAAAGTAAACGTAATCTACTTAAAAAATAATTGATACTTATGAACAATAAAGAATTAATTGATCGACGCGCCCGCATCATGGGTGAAAACGCACCGCTGTTTTATGAAGAACCAGTACACATTGTTCGTGGTGAAGGTGTCTGGCTTTATGATGCGGATGGCAAAAAATACCTGGATGTCTATAACAATGTTCCGCATGTTGGGCACTGTCACCCACATGTGGTCAATGCAATTGCGAAACAGGCAGAGACTTTAAATGTTCATACTCGTTATCTACATGAAGCAATTCTCGATTATAGCGAACGTTTATGTGCGACCTTTGATGACAGTTTATCTATGGCCATCCTCACCTGCACCGGTACCGAATCAAATGAAATTGCCTTGCGTATGGCACGACAGCATAGCGGTGGTATGGGCATTATTTGTTCAAATTTTACCTACCATGGTAATTCAACAGCAGTCTGGGAGCTTGCGACCGGGTTCTATGAAGACGGGCAAAGCCCCAGCCCGAATGTAAAAGCAGTTCCTTTTCCGGATGCATATCGTCCTGCCTTTGATTTGACGGGAGATGTATTGTGGGAGGCCTATGCCAATGAAGTTAAGTTAGCGATAGAATCTTTCGAAGCAGAAGGAATTGGATTTGCAGGTTTGATTTTCTGTCCAATATTTTCAGGGGAAGGTCTTCCAGATGTACCACCGCTTTATATGCAAAGAGTTGTCGAGTATGTACATAATGCTGGAGGTGTATTTATTTCAGATGAAGTCCAGGCGGGATTTGGTCGCACCGGCAAAAACATGTGGGGTCATCAGTATTATGGCGTAACAGCGGATATTGTTAGCTTGGGTAAGCCAATGGGGAACGGTCATCCTGTCGGTGGTGTGGTAGCACGGGCGGATTTGTTGAATGAGTTTCGTAATGCTTCAATGTACTTTAATACCTTTGGCGGCAACCCGGTCTCCTGTGCGGCAGCAATGGCAGTGCTTGATGTACTGGAACAGGAGAAGCTGATGGAGAACGCTGTATCCACAGGTGATTATGTAATACAGGGACTGAAAAAATTACAGGATAAACATGACTTGATTGGAGATGTGCGGGGGCACGGATTATTCTTTGGTCTTGAACTGGTGACGGATAGAACAACTAAACAGGCCGCTACTGCTGAAGCCAAACGCGTTATCAACGAAATGCGCAACAGGGAGATCTTGATCAGTAAAATCGGACCACATGATAATGTCCTGAAAATGAGACCGCCCATGCCATTCTCAAAAGAAAATGCGGATCAACTATTATCTACCCTTGACGATGTCCTTGCTGGTATATAGCAGCATGATCTATTTAGGGCTGTTCAAACTAAATTCTTCATTCGTCATACTGGTGAATACCAGTATCCAGTAGTAGACCTTCATTAATACTACCTTACGGAATAAATATGACCGACTTTTATAAACTGACGCCGGAACAACAATCTGAACGCTATCAACAGTTAGCCGAACTGGTTTTACCGGAATGGGGCTTGACGAATACAAGCTTAAGCATGATAAAAATGCGAGAGAATGCTGTATTTAAGGTAGAAAACCCTGATGGGAAAAAGCAGGTATTACGAATACATCGTGCCGGTTATCACACCGACGATGCCCTACGTTCAGAATTGCAATGGATACAGGCACTCTCTTCGGCAGGCGTTGAAACCCCGGAAGTGATCCCCAGAAAATCAGGTGACTTATTCATTGTGCCAGATTCACAACTTGCTGGAGACCCACGTCAAATTGATATGTTTGCCTGGGTAGATGGTAGCCAACTGGGTAGTGCTGAAGGAGGACTTGAAGGTGATTTGGCAATCCAGCAAAACAATTTTAGAACGATTGGTGCTCTTGCAGCACAAGTACATAACCAGGCCAGCCAGTGGCAGCCCCCCGCAGACTTTAAACGTCATGCCTGGGATCTTGAAGGGCTCGTTGGAGAGCAACCATTCTGGGGACGTTTCTGGGAGCTGGACGCCTTGAGTGATAGTGAGCGTGATTTAATGATAAAAACCCGGGATCGAGTTAGAAAGGATCTTGGCAGCTATGCACAATCATCACAAAACTACAGCATGATCCATGCAGACATGGTGCCTGAAAATGTCATGGTAGATGGAGAACATATTCGCCTTATCGATTTCGATGATGCGGGTTTTGGCTGGCATTTATTCGAAATAGCCACCTCACTATATTTTAGTCATAGCGATAAGTATTTTGATCAACTAATCGATCCGTATATTGAGGGCTATCGAAGTAATAGAGATTTGTCAGATGAAGAGCTAAGTGCATTACCCTTGTTCATGATGGCTCGAGCAACTACCTATCTCGGCTGGGTACACACCCGTAAAGAAACTGAAACTGCCCAGGAGTTAACACCCATGCTGGTTGAAATGGCGTGTTCGATGGCGGAAAAATATATATCCAGTTAATAGCGAAGCGAAGTAATATAAGGACTCCTTTGCGATCCGAATAATCTGTTTAAGCATTTCCGCTAAATAAACATGTCTGCGCGCTTGAAAAGTATAATGTAATACGAAAGTGTTTACTTATTTATGCTTATCGCGTTTAATCCATGCGTTGTGCTTTTTGACAGGATTATCTCAATGAAAAGTGTTATCGCAGATTCCCGGCTTGATTTAGAACTCAGAAAAGAACCGAAACAGGCGCGTGCCAGGCAAACCTATGAAAAAATACTTGAGGCGACTGCGGTATTACTTGATGAAGTCGGCCTTGATGGTGTCAACACTAACCTGGTTGCTGAAAGAGCAGACGTTAATATTAGTGCAGTGTATAAATACTTCCCGAATAAGTACGCTATTCTTTCAACACTGGCTGTTCGACTTAATGATAAACAAACAGAAATAGTACTCGATTACGTTACTAAATTGGCTGAACCCATTTCATGGCAGGACATGATGTCCGGGTTAATCGATACTATGATTAAAGGAACCCGGCACGAGAAAGGACTGATTGCGCTACAGAGTGCAATGCTTGCTACACCAGGTCTTAAGGAGATATACCGCAAATCAAATGACGATGTGGCTAAAGTAATTTTGAAAGCTTTGGAGAAATGCGAAATCAGCTTACCCGCAAATAAAAGAAAGTTAATTGGTAGTTGTATAGGAGAGATTGTTCCGACAATGCTGGATTTTTCTGTTTCTAAGGGTAAGCGTTATGACTCCAAAATAATTGAGGAGTTGAAACGTATGCAGATAGGCTATATCTCAACTTACCTGGATGGTAAGTACAAAATTTAATATGAAACGGTCAGAGACACCGATAGCATTTTTGATTCTCGCTATTGGAGTAGGATTATTCGCCGGGTCTATGGGTGTTTATCTTGTACCTGTCCAAATTGGTGCGTTAATCGACGGACTTGGTTTTTCTGCTTCTCAAACCGGTTTACTTGGCGCTGTAGAAGTGGGGGCAATGTCAATTACAGCAATTGCTATTTCGTCAAAATTGGACAGGTGGTCACGCTCCAGAACAGCAATGTACGGTGCAATTTTTGCCGCTGCATGTGAAATACTAACCGGGTTTATTGATACATTAATCTTACTTTTTCCTTTAAGAATCCTTGTTGGAATTGGTTGTGGATTAGTATTCGGAGCAATTTGTGCTGCTGCAGCATCAACCAGTAATCCAGATCGAAATTTTGGTTGGGGCCAGGCTGTGATGAATTTACTGTTTATGATCATGTTTATTTTGTTGCCATACACATTGAGCATTGATCTACATAGAGGTCTTTTCGTGGCTCTGGGGATAGTTCTGTTATTAACGGTACCTTTCTATCGTAGCTTGCCAGATGTCTGCACAGATATAATTTCACAAGAGTCTTCAGGGAGGAAAGCTAATACTGCACTGATAGCCATGCTGATTCTCGCTACTGTATTGTTAAATATTGGTTTAGGTGCCTTGTGGGGCTTTGTCGAGCGTATCGGAAGTGACAATGTCGGATTAAGTCCAGAGATGATTGGTACAGTTCTATCAATGTCCACATTATTTATGATTGGAGGATCCTTGTTTGCAGCCTGGCTTGGAGTAAGGATTGGACGGGCGATTCCGATGGCAAGTGCCTCTGTGTTGTGTGCTTTAGCTGCAATGTTGGTGACTAATGCTGAAACATTGATGATTTATGCTGGCGGCTTATTTTTATATAATGCCGCATATCTTTTTCTCGGCCCCTACATTATTGCTGGATCAGCTTCAGCACTGGATCCTTCAGGACGTCTGGCTTCAGCAATGGGAGGGATAATGTTCTTTTCTTATTCCGTTGGTATAGGTGCCGGCGGGTTTATAGCAGATATTATCTCCCTTGCGGGTATAGGCTTACTGGCATTATTCACGTGTTTACTTGCGGCACCTCTATTTGCAATCGTAAGTATGCGTTTGGAATTACAGCCTTCCTGAGCTTTTTTATCAAAGTAGTTGCCTCCGGTTTATTGCAGTTCCAGGCCAGTTGGATTAAGTGAGATATTGAAATCAGGGAAAATTCTATTTTTACTCTATTGCTCCAAGTGCAAAAAAATCCACTTCGCACTTTAATCCAGCATCAGTCTTTCGAAATATGCATAGACTCTTCAGCGCTGCAGATGCATTGCTTTCCCGAATAACACTACGAGTGTTGGCAATGTTATAGATAAGGCTGTCATCGCCTTCACGGGTTTCCACCATTTCGATTTTGATATCTTTTTGCGTGGAATGGACGTGGTTAAACATGCCAATAAGCCCTTCCTTTCCTTTCATAAAGGGTGCTTCGTGCCCCGTGACGATAGCATCTTCAGTAAAAAAATTTCAACCAGTTCCTCGATTTCTCCGGCGTTTATTTTTTCTTCGAAAAGATTGTAGATAGCACGAATTTCATCATTAATAGTCATAGTATAAATCCCCTGCTTATTTGATTTGGAGTTATGAGATTTTTATCATCAATTTTTGTGGTTTATCCAATACCGTTTAAGTACCATCGAATAAATGTCGCCACGCGTGCTTCCTGGGTTGAATAGGGTCCGGGTTGATAACGACTGGATTGGATGCCCGCGTTATTGTCTTCCGTTATTATTTTGTCCTGCTTGATGGTCACATCCCAAACCCAGGCGACGTTATCCATATCATAGTCCACACCTTCTTCAGCATCTTTATGTACCAGCCAGGTAAGTTGAACGTCAGTGTTGAGCGCGTCACGCGGTGTGAATCGCGCCATCATTGCGACATCGTTAGACGCGAGAATGTAGCTTACGGGATTAAACACAAAGGCAGTCTCACCATGATCACACTGTTTGAATTTCCCCATCAGTTTATTGGATGCTGGTTTGCCGTCTCTGGTTTCTGCAGCAAAATTGCGATCGTTAATGGGTAAGCGAGCCAACTGAGCAAGATGCAGGGAGTTTTCATCATGATCGATTTCAGATATTGGGTGTCCCATCGCTCTGGATTTTGCCTCCCATTCATCCAGAATGGGCTGATACTTTTCCATTGCTTCCACAGGACCAGAACCCGGTCCAGCGCCCATCGCAAGCAACTGGTCTTCAGGATGAACACTGCAGTATTCCGCATGTGCAGGGGCGCAGTGATAACACTCGACGAAGTTCTCTACTACAAGTTTCCAGTTACATTGATTTGGATAATCCCGTTTTACCGCGATCTTTGCGTCTGCAAAACCGTGAAAATCAAGCATCTCATTAAACTCGGAGAATTCTGCATCAAAATCAGGGGGCGCGTCTTTGCTTAGACATACAAAAATAAGGCCATGCATTACTTTTATATGACACTCATGTAACCCGAACTGTGATCTATCAAAATCATCGGCCATCAGTCTTGGCGGTCTTAACTGACCATCCAGTTCATAGGTCCAGGCATGATAGGGACA
>JABHFC010000030.1 GCA_018676275.1 Gammaproteobacteria bacterium
ATTCAAAAAGTTAATATTGCCAGCGCCATCGTCGGCAGACGCTTCGATCAACGCAAATAGGATTCTTTATTAAAACTAGTCTGATGAAGGTGCGTCAGTACAAATCAGAATATCTTCATTTTCTATTTTCAGTGGGTACGATTTGATCGGATGAAATGCCGGCGCACCCAGAACACTACCGTCACGAATATCAAAAATAGCGCCATGCAAAGGACACAGGAGTTTGTGCCCTCTCACCCGACCGCTGTTAAATGATTGATCCGCATGAGAGCATTTATTATGCACCGCAAAAAATTCACCTTTCACCTGGCTTAATACAACATGATGTCCATTTACTTCAAAACAACTGACACGGTTTTCGGGTACATCGGTAATTTTCGCCAGCGGCACAAATTCTAATTCGCTCAAATCTACAACTCCTGTTTACATCTATATATAGGGTCAGAATACTAGCATTCGCAGATAAAAAGAATCAATTGTGATCGTTTCTTTCTACAAAGCACGATGGTAGTATCAAAACGATAACCGGCAGTCAGGCACATTGCTAAAATAAAACGAGGAGAACCTAGCATGCTCACATTCATCGCCCGCATGAAAGCTAAAGAAGGTAAAGAAGAAGAATTTATTCGACTTGCCAAACAACTAACGGAAAAAGTTTTAGCTAATGAACCCGGCGTTACCGCTTACCAGTTCTATCGACTACGTGATGAAGAACGTGGTTTTGGTGTAATAGAGGCCTTTGTTGATGATGCAGCAGAGGAGTTACATCGCGATACACCACACTTTCATGAACTGGCACCACCTTTACTGGAATGTCTTGATGGTACTTATGTGAGAGAGTATCTGGACCCACTGGAGTAATACCTGATCATGTCGAGCGAATTAGCAGAAGTCAGAGTAAAGGCAACTACGCTTGGCGATTTGTTATTAATCGCCAATGATCAAAGATCCAATATAAACGCGGTTGTCTTACCGGATCAAAAAACAACTTACGGCGAATTAACACAACGAGTAATGCACAGAGCCAGGAGTCTTCGTGCCCTTGGTATTGAACCAGGCGATCATGTCGGTGTCCTGTTACCCACTTGCATGGACTTTGTCGATACTATGTTTGCCATTGCCATGCTCGGTGCCGTTACAGTACCAATCAATGCTCGTTATAAACCACCGGAAATTGATTACGTTACTGAAAACGCTGATCTGGTTGCCTTGATCACGACTGATGAGTTTGATGATGCGGTAAACTTTATCGAACGTATTCAAACCGCCTTTCCCGATCTGCAGGACAATAACGATCCGCTTCACATCTCAGTCAAGACCGCACCCGTTCTGCGTAATGTTATTGTTTATGGTAAGACATCTGCCCCTGGTATGTTAACGCAGACGCAACTGGATGCTCTGGCTGATAAAGTAGATGAAGATGAAGTACACATGCATCGCATTCAAACAAGAGTGGGAAGCACTGCGCTGATTCTCTACACCTCGGGCACGACTTCTAATCCAAAGGGTTGCATGATCAGCCACGAATCCATTATCAGAAACAGTTCTGCACTGGGAAGGCGATACGAGTTGGGTAATGAAGACAGTTTCTGGTCACCCTTGCCGATGTTTCACATCGCAGCTATTTTACCTTTGGTCACCATATTCGATGCAGGAGGCACTTTCGTAACCACCGCGCATTTTGAAGCAGGTGAAGCTTTACGCATGATGCAAGATGAAAAAGTCACTGCTGCTTACCCTTCTTTCTGGACCATCATGTCGGATCTGATTAATCACCCGGATTTTGCAAAAACAGATTTATCACGCATCAAAATGATGAACTCTAATTTTGGAGTGCAACCTCCGATTGTTGGCGAGACCATGGAAAAGGCGATGCCTGACACAGTATTTGTTGGCACTTTTGGAATGACTGAAGCCTCCGGTACGGTATCAACCAGCAGGCTAAATGACAGTCGTGATCAACGTTTCAAACGATTAGGGACACCATTGCCGGGTATTGAAGTCAGAATTATGAACCCGGAAACAGGTAAGCAGTGCGACGTTGACGAACAAGGGGAATGCTGGATAAGAGGTAATGGTATTTTTACCGAGTATTATAAGTCTCCGGAAAAAACTGCTGAAGCACTTGATGATGAAGGCTGGTTTCATTCAGGTGATATCTGCTCAGTCGACAAAGACGGACAGCTTCTTTTTCACGGCCGCCTGCGAGATATGTTAAAGGTTGGTGGTGAGAATGTTGCTGCCATTGAAATTGAAACATGTTTGCAAAAACATGCTGCTGTAAAACTGGCGCAGGTTGTTGGCATACCTGATATTCGTTTACAGGAAGTACCCGCCGCCTATATTGAACTTAATCCGGACGCGAGCACCACAGAAGAAGAGTTAATTG
>JABHFC010000243.1 GCA_018676275.1 Gammaproteobacteria bacterium
TAATGAAAATGTATGTTCTTTTCTTTACTTGGCCATTTAAGACTTCTATGCTTTAACAGTTAACAATACTTCTACTAAGCTACATAGGAGGAATGGGGATATGAGTACAACAGAAGAGAATGTCGCAACTGGCGGCAGTAGTGACAAGAAAATTTTACCTGCGTTTTTGCTCTGTTTTTTTCTTGGAATGTTTGGAGCACATCGGTTTTTTGTAGGTAAGATTGGTACCGGTGTTTTACAGATACTTACCCTTGGAGGGCTGGGGATCTGGACCTTGATCGATTTTATTATGATTATCGTCGGTTCCTTTACAGATAAAGATGGAAATAAATTAACTGAATGGAATTAATCAGGAGTTGTTTTTCTTATACCCATCTTGAGCAATACATAGTGTCCCGAGGTTTTTAATGAACCGGACAACTAATATTGTATTGCTCCTGGTGGGCATATTACTGTTCCTGGGTAGCTGTGCACCATTTGGTATTGTGCTTTACCAGGAAACATTGGTTGAGCCTGTTGACAGTTATTCTCTGTCGACGGGAGGCGCGTCCGACACAGCAAGCTTTCAATTGACACCCGGTACGCTGGCTCGTTTTGCGATTGAAGCCGATATTGCTACTACTTCCGTGCAGGAAGATCCGGAAAGTTTCGATGATAAGTACCTTGCCCGTTTTGCATTTCCGCTTAGCTATACAATCAGCGATAGCAGCGGTAATACTTTAAAAAATAAAAACACTTCACTGGACTGGAAAGAAAGTTTTGCTGTATCCACAAGCAATGAGAAGACATCCAGTACTGGCGGTACTTTAACCGCCAAGCTTAACCTGGATAAGTTTACCGTGCCCAACGATGGTAGTGTCACTATAGATATCAGAGTCGATCCGGATACGACCTATGAAGCCATTTCCACCTCGTCAAAACTGCATCTGTATGAAAACCTGATAGATAACACCGGCTACATTATTGCCGGCGTGGCAATGTTGATAGTGGGTTTCATTCTATCAGTACTCAGTTTCATTTTATTAATCGTTAGCTCAGCGCAGTCGAGTGATGCAGATCAGGAGTCAGTTTCGGACAATCAGAAAGTTAATCAGGATGCCATGATAATTCAGTTATCTGCTTTTTCTGGTTACCTGATTCCTTTAGGTAGTTTGATCGTTCCTTTAATTCTTTGGCAAATTTGGCGTAAGAAAGATAGTTATATTGATGATATGGGGAAAGAAGCGGTCAACTTTGAAATAAGCATGCTTATCTATTACCTCATCAGTCTTATCTTATGTTTCGTTATCATCGGCTTCCTGTTGCTTTTCGCTGCGGCAATATTTCATTTCGCCTATATTATTATTGCTGCAATTCACACTTCCAAGGGCAAGCATTTTCGATATCCTCTGACCATCCGCTTAATCAAATAGAAAAATGAACTGGCAATCTGACGATAATGAAGATTTACCACTGGTGGTGAATCGGATGGATCGTTCTTTCAAATGGAATTATCTAATCTTTTTTATTTTCCTGGTTTTAATTTTCCTGTACTGGCCGTTGATCTTCGATTTTACTTCTAAAGAACTGGGTTCAGACAAAGAAGCAGAAATCTTGCAGAGGGAAAAAAAGAAACAACAGGCTCTGGCTACTGCAAATGAAGAGTCCAGTTTTGACAAGGTACTGGACACTGCTCTGCGATATGACAGGCAGGGGAAACGCGTGCTCGCTGCCACACTGTTCGAGCAATTACTTAAACAAGCGGCACAAAGCACAAATTATAACAAACAGATCGCCGCCCTCCTCCCTCGCGCAGCCGATTTTTACAGCAAAGGAAAAGAGATCCCCGCTGAGCAGATTGAGGTCCTCTATCAGGATGCCTATCTCGCTCTCAAAAAGGTACATGGCCCGGATTATTATGACTATGAAAATGTACATCGAGGTTTGGAGAAATTATATGTGTCACAAAAGCGCTACAAAGAAGCCTCGATGCAGACGCGAATGTTGCTGGAGTTTTACCGGCGTTATTATAAGGATAGTACAGAGAGCCAGTATACATTCCTTTATCCCACGACTATTCGGCTAGGCAACCTTTTAATGGCCGCAGGTGAGCCTGACAAAGCTAGAAAAGTTTACCAGGCTGCATTAAAAATGACTCGCGATAAAGGTTTACCGGTAAACGCTATCGAAAAATTTATTGCAAAGACTTACGAAAACGATGGCAATACACCCGAGTACATTACGACATTACCAGATGGACCTGCAAGTATGATGGGTGCCCGGATAGGGCTTGTTGCGCCTGATTCTTTACCGGATTTCAAGACTGAGGCCGGTGATCTTAAAAGTGCTATTGAGTCCTTGCCAATGGAAGGGATCTACATAGAAGAACTGCTGGATAAGGAGGACAGTCTCATAATTAATGGATATGCCGATAATAACAAGGCGATTGCGCGCTATATGAGGCTAATTGATCAGGAGGTCGCAGAGCCGACTCTGAACTGGATAAAAGGTGATGAACGAAACAATATGAAGGTCAGTAGTTTTTCTTTAAAACTTGAAAAATAAAAACGTAGTAATAAGGTTTTATTCCGGTAGATGGAATTAATTATTTGTCTCTACCTGTGCAAGATAGACCGTATTTGAAGACTCACCATTGGTGTAAGGATTGGTAAAACTGACTACATGAGTTTCAACTGATTTAAAAATTGACTCAAGTAGTGCAGTAAAATCCGTATCGGGAGGATCATTTGACCATAACCCGAATAAACCACCAGGATGAATTTTTTTGATCATGCTTCGCAGGCTTTCCTTTGTATAGAAGGTACTATTCTCCGGGTTAAGCCAGTGACTTGGCGAATGATCAATATCCAGAAACACCGCGTGTACCAGTTTATTCGGATCACTATCATCAAAACCTTCTGTTGCGGTGGCTACTGCGAAAAAGTCTGCATGAACAAGGCGACACCGGGGATCGGAACTCAATTCTTTGCCAAGTGGTACCAGACCCTTCTTGTGCCAATCGATTACAGGCTGCATAACATCGATTACCCTGAGAGTGCGAACCAGAGGGGAACGTAATGCTGCGAGAGCCGTGTAACCCAGACCCAGTCCACCAACAACTATGTCCAGGTCATTCTTGTGGCCTGCTTTCTCAAGCGCAACCAGGCCAAGTGTGGATAATTGAATCTCGGCATCCGTAAACAAACTGGACATAAGGAATTCCTCGCCGAGCAAGACCTCATAGATAATTAATCCTTCCAGTCTTGGATCTGCGCGACGTCTTAGACTGATTTCACCCAATGGGGTCTTTTGATAGTCCAGCTCTTCAAATAATAATGTCATGAGTCAGGGGATAGTAAAAACTTCCCGGAAGTGTACACAAAGATGGCTGGGCAGACGAAAAATGTTTCAGAAAATAAAAAACAATGCGAGTGACAATACAAAATAACAGGAGATAACAGCCCAAAAATATCCTTTCTCCTCGGATCTAAATATGGTTCGTCCCGAGGTTTTGTCCTTTGCATAAACTTCCCCGATATAGGCCGAATAAGCTATGTATATAAATACGAGCACACCCAATAGTTTATATCCGCTCATATTAATTTTCCTTCCCGTCTATTTAGTTGTTATGAAACCAATAATTTCTGCTGTATCAGCATAAATGTTATCTGCAATCTATTCACAATAAATTGTTAAACCAGCCGGATTGATATCCGGCAGTACATCAATGATACTGTGTTCTTCAATCCACGTCATTTTCCCGGAAAGAATAGCGTGAAAATCCCTGATTCACTTTATAAATTTACAATGATGGTATCTCTATGAAAATAAGCGGCCACATTAAGAAAATGGTGACCACTCTTGAATCACCAGTTCAATATCAATTACCTGTTAATGACAAACTCGTATTGTTAAACGACCACGTCGGCAGTCAGATAACATTGAAATATGATGGTGAAATAAATTGCATTGCCTGCGGGAACAGGACTAACAAAAGTTATAATCAGGGGCATTGTTACCCGTGTTTTATTTCTCTTGCATCCTGCGATATGTGCATTATGAAACCTGAGACCTGCCACTATCATGTCGGGACATGCAGAGAACCTGAATGGGGAGAAACTCATTGTCTGCAACATCATTATGTTTACCTGGCAAATTCATCCGGTATCAAGGTCGGTATTACCCGAGGCACACAAATCCCGACACGCTGGATTGACCAGGGTGCGAGCCAGGCTCTACCAATATTTCGTGTTGGTAATCGATTATTGTCGGGACAAATTGAGGTCGCCATTAAAGCTCATGTTTCAGATCGGACCGACTGGAGAAAGATGCTTAAAGGTGTTCCTGATGATGTGGATTTGATAGGTAGAAGGGATGAATTATTACTAAAGGTCGAAGATGAAATCGAACAAATAAAAAAAGAACACGGCGAAACTAATGTTGAGTTTTTGGCTAATGAAAAACCAGTCGGTATTGATTTCCCGGTTGAGGAATATCCCGAAAAAGTGAAATCACTTAACTTTGACAAAACTCCTGATATTGAAGGTGTTCTACAGGGTATAAAGGGACAATACCTGATTTTAAGCACGGGTGTGCTGAATATTCGTAAGTTTGCCGGCTATCATATCAGTCTGGGCTAACACTTAACGGTTCATAACGGTTTACGCCATGATGCCGGGTCGAGATGATAGAATTTTTCAAGTTGCTCATATAATTCAGGTAGTTTAGTTTTCATTTGCCGTGGCTTTTCGAAAAAGGATTCTGTTGCTACAGCAAAAAATTCGGGTGGAGACACGGCACCGTATCCATCTATAACTGAGTTGGTACCTTTATTAACTCTAATTAAAAGCGACTCATACTCCTTACTCAGCACAGCCGCCCAGTCTGCATAGTGAGATGGATCGCGTAGAACAGGTA